>NZ_JBPAOE010000010.1:0-83865 GCF_054051265.1 Vibrio sp. C8 | reverse complement strand
TTAAAATACAAAACGCCCGATGAAGTACACCGAGCGTTTTAACTAAAATGTGTCAACCCATATCAGGACGGGTCATTCTTTTAGGAACAAAAAACTTGGTGGTATTACTCACTAGTGATTACCGACTTTGAAATCTGGTTGTTGAAGTTCAAGAATTTCTTCAACTAAACGCGGGACTTCAATACTGGCTTTTCCATAACGTTTTTCAGCAAATTCACTTTCCACCGCACTGGGCTCTAAATTTATCTCAATTGTGTGTGCTCCGTGCATTTTTGCATCGTGTACAAAACCTGCCGCGGGGTAAACCACGCCAGAGGTACCAATTGAAATGAACAAGTCAGCTTCTTCCAATGCTGAGTAGATATCTCCCATTCTCAACGGCATTTCACCAAACCAAACAATGTGTGGACGCATCTGCGCAGGTATTTGACAACAATGGCAGAGGTCACCAGTCAACAAATCACCCTTTTGTTCTATGGTTTGATTAGAGACGCTGCAACGCGCTTTAAGCAACTCACCGTGCATATGAATAATGTTTTGGCTTCCACCGCGCTCATGCAGGTTGTCGATGTTCTGAGTAATGATGGTGACTTTGCCATCGAGCTCTTTTTCCAGCTGACCTAAAGCAATATGCGCCGCATTAGGTTGAATGGCATCAGACTGAAGTTTGCGGCGACGCTGATTATAAAAGTCCTGAACCAAATCTGGGTCTTTAGCAAAACCTTCTGGCGTGGCAACATCTTCGATTCGATGATTTTCCCAAAGTCCATCTTGAGCCCGAAAGGTCTGAATACCCGATTCTGCAGAGATTCCAGCGCCTGTTAGCACAACAACATTGCGATACGGAAATTTCATACAACATCCTTATTCTGAATAGCTTTTGGCTAGATTAGCACTGAAGCAAACTCATCTGTAGTTTTTGCCGTTAGACAATAGTCTTAATTTTAGTACTTATTACTTGTTATGTGATTCAGAAAAGCAAAGAGCAGACCATTGGCCTGCTCTTGTTTAAAGCTCGAATACTAAAATAAAGCGAGAAGTTATTCTTCGTTGACTGAAGAAATTTTGTGTACAGCCAAGTCAGCGCCGATAAACTCGTCTTCTTCGGATAGGCGTAGCCCTGTTAGAGCGTTCAGCGCCCCATAAACCACGAATGCACCAACAAGAGCAACAAGGATACCTAACACAGTACCCAATACTTGAACAGCAATACTAACGCCGCCTAAGCCACCTAGAGCCGTTTGACCGAAGATACCTGCTGCAATGCCACCCCAAGCACCACACACACCATGTAACGGCCAAACACCTAGTACGTCATCAAGCTTGGTTTTGTTTTGCAGTTGTGTGAATAGCCATACGAATAGCGCACCAGCAATAACGCCTGTCACTAATGCACCAAGCGGGTGCATGATATCAGAGCCCGCACACACGGCGACGAGTCCAGCCAAAGGTCCGTTATGAATGAAGCCTGGGTCGTTTTTGCCAACTACAAGCGAAGCTAGGATACCGCCAACCATCGCCATCAACGAGTTCATCGCCACAAGGCCGCTAATGCCCGCTATCGCTTGTGCTGACATGACGTTGAAACCAAACCAGCCAACACACAAAATCCATGCGCCTAGCGCCAAAAATGGAATGTTTGAAGGTGCAAAGTTGGTATGTTTACCGGCGCGAATACGACCTTTACGCATTCCTAGGAAGTACACAGCAACCAGTGCAATCCAACCGCCGACGCTGTGTACAACAACTGAACCGGCAAAATCGTGGAAACCTGCGCCAAAACGATTTTCGAATGCTTCTTGAATTCCATAATTTCCGTTCCAGATGATCCCTTCAAAGAAAGGATAAACCAGACCAACAGTGAAAAACGTAGCAATGAGAACCGGATAAAATCGCGCACGTTCCGCAATACCACCCGAAACAATTGCTGGGATAGCGGCGGCAAACGTCAGTAGGAAGAAGAACTTAACTAACTCATAACCATTGCCTTGAGCCAATGTTTCAGCGTCAGCAAAGAAGTTCGCGCCATAGGCAATCCAGTAACCAATAAAGAAATAAGCGATAGTTGATACACCAAAGTCCGCTAGAATTTTTACTAATGCGTTAACTTGGTTTTTCTTACGAACCGTCCCTACTTCCAAAAATGCGAACCCTGAATGCATTAAAAACACCATTATGGCGCCAAGCAGCAAAAATAAAGTATCTGAACTTTGGGTCAGGGCTTGTACAGCTCCATAAACCTGACTTTCGGTTTGAGTCATTCTCGTTACACTCCATGCAGAATAAAAAAGCGCACCAACTAGGTGCCAAATGTTTTGCAATTCACAACATTGGTGAATTTATTATGTTTGTGCCCTGCACGAGCAAGATGTATTCCAGTTTGGGACTACAGGAATAACAAACACGTTAACCAACTGATTGTTAACAATATTAATTTTAAAGGTAGGAATGTTTGAGTGATAAAAAATAGGATTTTTGCCAATAAATAGCACCACATTGGTACGTGTGAACCAATTTAGTGCGCACTATTGTTGTACAAAAATCACCCGAAACTGGCACGGGTGGTTCAGTGAGAATTTTATAGCTAGCCTCTATTGGCTATGAATCTGACGGTACATTCGGGTTTTTACATATGGTATGTGGAACAAATATTACATGGACAATTTATGGCGATAGATGAATTAAAAGAGCTTTCACATCTATAGATTAGATATCACCTTTTCGTTGCTACGTAGCAAGGTTTTGGACAAAAGTGTGTCAGTGACCTTGCTAAATTAGCAATCAATGAATTACTTATAATATAGGAAAATTCGCCAAGAAAAAGGTTAGGCCTAACTTCATTTGTTTCCTGTAAAAATATATCTCCAACATGAGATAATTCATCCATAATATTTCTTTAGCTTTACTCAATATAAACAAACTTCCTAGCTAAAAAAACCGAGTATAAAAAGCACTCCCCCCCTAAAAACACAACAACATAATATATATTAAGGTCTTTATACCACCTTATAAAAATGACTATTAAAGACAACATTAACACTAGTGTAGTTACATATCGAAAGGTGCTAGAACTATGTAACAAGTACCTAACTTTTCTATCTAATATATAAAAAAAAGTTAATGGAGCAGATAACACGAGTAAATAAAAATTAGGTTCAATCATAGAAAACATCAACATTAATATGGAAAAAAAACCTAGCCCGCATGCCTTTGCTCTGAAATACATTTCATTGGAGAAATTATTTTTCTTGTTTTTTTTCTCTATCATGTTGATTTGCCTCTTTTGCTCTATCATTTAGTAACTTACTAATTAGAACTGTAGAAATCTGCCGGCTATCCAAACCTAATTCGCTTAGAGGAATCTGTCGGTCTAACACACCATGGTAAACTATGTACATAGTTTACCATTACAGAATGTAGGTCAATAAATGACAAGCGTAACGAGTCAAGATTGTAGAGCTAAGCAACTTTGGGGCAATACCATGTTTACGGTGATTGATACTGGCAATGCTTTGTATACATGAAATCACGAAGGGTATCCCCTAAGTATTTACCAGAAGTAACATGTCCTTAGTACACAGTATGAATGGTGCGAAAATGTTCATTCTATTTGTGTGAGAAAAACTATTTTCGCCCATTCTGATTTACCTAATTAACCGTTTGATAATTCATTCATGTCATTCTGACTCTCAGTGAGAATTTCCAATCAGTTTTATAGGTTTGGCCCTTTAGAGGGCGCATGAGGAATATTGTTTCTCAACTGCTGCATCCCTTTAATCATTCGCACAAACCAAAGTGAAATAGCAAACAAAGCGATTAATGCTCCGACATAGGGAATAGCGCCACCAACGGTCGTTAACCATGAATGTGCATACCAGTAACGATTAACGCCCATGATAAGCCCGTTGGTAGTGGCGACAGTGACAATCAATACCACAAAGAAAGTCAAAAAGAGGAAGAAGCTGCGGATCAAACCATAGTAGTGAGAATTTGCGACTTCCCCATCCTCGTTTTTATCCAGACGATATCCGGCATAAATAATGCCGATAACGCCAGAGATTAGACAGGTAAACGGAGTTAACAAATTAGCGATGTAAACGAACCACACTGACTTGTTATCCGAAGCTTGCATAGTATTAGCGCTTGTCATGCATTGGCTCCCCCATTGGCGGAGATTGAGTCTTGTTGGAAACGGCATCCGCTTCTTCAATTTCTCCTT
Organism: Vibrio sp. C8; assembly: GCF_054051265.1. NCBI lineage: Bacteria > Pseudomonadati > Pseudomonadota > Gammaproteobacteria > Vibrionales > Vibrionaceae > Vibrio > Vibrio sp. C8. The sequence continues at coordinate 79,646 of NZ_JBPAOE010000010.1, read as the reverse complement.
TGGCTTTCATTTCCTCATACCATAAATCGTGATGCTCTTTCGCCCAAGTCTCATCAACTTTACCCGTGACCATGCCTTCTAATGCGCCTTCCATGCCAAACAAACCAATATAGATATGGAACACGAAACCACAGATTAAAATCAGTGCCGAGAACATGTGGACAAGGTTAGACATCTCCATATCGCGACGAGTTTGACCAAAGATAGGGAAATCAAGGAACAAACCACTCACAGCAGCGAAGGCACCAAACACAATCAACAACCAGTAAACCGCTTTTTCACCAGCATTAGAGAACCCAGCTGATGGATGTGTACCTTTATGCTTACCGACCATTCCACCCAGTTTCATTGCCCATTGAACATCCACTTTAGTGAACAGTGATTTACGCCACCATTTGAGCAGGATAAACACTAGCAGTACAAAGAACAGAGGCCCGACATAGTTGTGATACTGTTTTGCAGCGAAAACGATATAACCCCATAAGTCAGTTGGGATGTAAGGTTTCAAAAAATGCTTTCCGTAAACCAGCATCAAACCACTGAACGCCAGCGTTAAGAAAGTAAACGCCATAGACCAATGCAGCGCCCTATCTAGTCGCGACCAGCGATTTAATTTTCTCCCTGTTCTTGGTTTGCTCAACATGATTGGGCCAACAATCACGTACGCCAGAATAACCAAAGCAATACTACCGAAAATCGCGACAGCACCCGCTGGAGACATCCATTTCTCTTTCAAAATAAACCACGTTTCGCCCGGTTTACTGATCAGAACACCATGCTCAGGAGACTGAGAGGTGGTATATCCAGACACACCTTGACGAACTTGTCGCCAGTAATCAGCACCAGCAAGTTGGCTCATTTCACTCTGCGCAACATCTGCCTTGCCATTTACGGCTTTGCCACCTTCTTCTGCAAACGCAGGCGCAAAAGCCAAGCACAGCAATGCTGCCAGTAAAGGCAGCACTCGACCAGCAGCGCGAACAATTAAATTTCGCATAGGCTACTAGCTCCTTGTTGCGTCATAAGAAAGATCTTCACCATTGGTCCAGCCAGCACCTTTTGCGCCACGTTCAACAACACGTTGACGGAAGATATCTGACACTGTCTCAGCATCACCCGCCATAAGCGCTTTGGTTGAACACAGTGAAGCACACATTGGAAGTTTGCCTTCCGCAATACGGTTCGCACCGTATTTTTTACGCTCTTCTTCAGAACCCACTTCCGTTTCTGGACCACCTGCACAGAAAGTACATTTGTCCATTTTTCCACGCTCACCAAATGCAGTTTGCTTAGGAAATTGTGGTGCACCAAATGGGCAAGCGAACAGACAGTAGCCACAACCGATACAAAGATCTTTGTTGTGCAGAACAATGCCGTCTTCCGTGTGTACGAAACAGTCTGCTGGGCAAACTGCCATACACGGAGCATCAGTACAGTGCATACACGCAACCGAGATCGAGTTCTCACCCGGCTCACCATCATTGAGTGTTACAACGCGTCGACGTTGAATACCCCACTCTAATGCGTCGTCGTTTTCGTTTTTACATGCTGTCACACAGCCGTTGCATTCGATGCAGCGCTTGGTGTCACATAGGAATTTCATTCTAGCCATCGCGGTGCTCCTTACGCTTTACGGATGTTACATAGTGTGACTTTAGTTTCTTGCATCTGAGTCGTTGGATCGTAACCGTAAGTGGTTGCGATGTTCGCTGACTCGCCAACAACATATGGCTGAGTACCTTCTGGGTACCGGCCTCTTAGGTCTTCACCTTGGAACTTCCCACCGAAGTGGAACGGAATGAATGCCATTCCCGGACGTACACGACGAGTAACCATAGCTTTAACGTGAATGCGCCCTTTCTCCGCGCCTTCAACCCAAACCATATCGCCATCTTTGAAGCCTAAATCGTTAGCATCTTTAGGGTTGACCTCAACAAACATCTCTTGTTGAAGCTCAGCTAGCCATGGGTTTGAACGTGTCTCATCACCGCCACCTTCATATTCAACCAAACGACCAGAAGTCAGAATGATTGGGTATTCTTTCGACTTATCCTGATCCTGAATGGATTTATAAAGGGTTGGCAGACGATAGATAGACTCTGCATCATCCCAAGTCGGATAATCCGCAATCAAATCTCGGCGTGGTGTGTATAAAGGCTCGCGGTGCAGCGGCACACGGTCTGGGAACTCCCATACAATGGTACGCGCTTTCGCGTTACCAAACGGAATACAGCCATGCTTGATCGCCACACGCTGAATACCGCCAGACAAGTCGGTTTTCCAGTTTTTACCTTCTGCTTCTGCTTTCTCTTCAGGGGTAAGATCATCCCACCAACCAAGATGTTGCAGTAGCTTAGCGCTAAACTCTGGGTATCCGTCTTCGATCTCACTTCCTTTTGAGAAGCTATCTTCAGCAAGTAGGTTCTTACCTTCGAACTCGACACCGTAACGAGCACGGAAATTACCGCCACCTTCTGCAACAGTTTTGGACGTGTCATAAAGAATATGAGTGCCCGGGTGTTTCATCTCAGGCGTGCCCCAGCATGGCCAAGGCAAGCCGTAGGTTTCACCGTTTACTGGTCCACCCTCTGCTGAAAGTGTTGTTTTGTGGAATGTGTGCCAGTTTTGTTGATGCGCTTTCAAGCGTTCCGGACTTTGTCCTGTATATCCAACCGTCCACATCCCCTTATTAAATTCGCGAGTGATGTCTTCGATGACGGGTTGGTTATTTTCGACTTTAATGTGCTTAAACAGCTGATCTGCGAAACCCAGTTTGCTTGAAAGCAAATACATGATTTCGTGATCTGGTTTCGAATCAAACAATGGTTCAATGACTTGGTCACGCCACTGAATAGATCGGTTAGATGCCGTCACACTGCCGTAAGTTTCGAACTGAGTGGTTGCTGGAAGTAGATAAACGCCATCTGTACGATCGTTCATCACCGCTGCGACCGTTGGATAGGGATCGACGATGACCATCATGTCCAATTTCTGCATCGCTTTTCTCATCTCAACGCCACGAGTTTGCGAGTTTACAGCATGTCCCCAGTAGAACATGGCGCGAATGTTGTCGTTCTGCTCGATGTTAGATTTGTCTTCAAGCACACCATCAATCCAACGCGATACGGGAATACCCATGTTGTTCATTGGCTTGTGACCACGATACTCTTTCTGGTCGAATCGATTTTTAATCCACTCGAAATCGACATCCCACACGCGAGCCCAATGTTTCCAAGAACCATCAAGTAAGCCGTAGTAACCCGGAAGAGTATGAGAAAGTACGCCTAAGTCCGTTGCACCTTGAACGTTATCGTGACCACGGAAGATATTTGCACCACCGCCCGATTTGCCTAGGTTTCCAAGAGCCAATTCAAGTACACAGTATGCGCGAGTATTGTTGTTACCTGTTGTGTGCTGAGTACCACCCATACACCAGACCACACAACCGGGACGGTTTTCAGACAACAATTTCGCCGTGTGATAAACGTCTTCTTCGCTGACACCTGTAACGCGCTCAACCTCTTTAGGGTTCCATTTCGCCACTTCAGCGCGAATTTCATCCATACCGAAAACACGCTGACGAATGAATTCTTTATCTTCCCACTGGTTATTAAATATGTGCCATAGCAAACCCCAGATAAATGCCACGTCAGTACCTGGGCGCAAAGCGACGAAATGATCCGCTTTTGCCGCAGTACGGGTACGTCTTGGGTCAGCAACAACAATCTTACAGTTGTTCTTCTCTTTGGCGATTAAGATGTGTTGCATCGCAACTGGGTGCGCTTCAGCAGGGTTCGAACCAATGAATAGAATCGATTTGCTGTTGTGCATATCGTTAAAAGAGTTGGTCATTGCCCCGTAGCCCCAAGTGTTTGCTACACCGGCTACTGTTGTCGAGTGACAAATACGCGCTTGGTGGTCAACGTTATTAGTGCCCCATAGCGATGCCATTTTTCTGAACAGATACGCTTGTTCGTTACTGTGTTTCGCACTGCCAAGCCAGTAAACAGAATCAGGGCCTGACTCTTCACGGATTTTTAGAACATTGTCGCCAATTTCGTTAATGGCTTGATCCCATGAGATCTTTTTCCATTTGCCGTTTTCGAGTTTCATCGGGTATTTCAGACGACGCTCACCATGGCCGTGTTCACGAAGAGCCGCACCTTTTGCACAGTGTCCACCAGCGTTAAATGGGTGGTCAAATGCGGGTTCCTGACCTGTCCAAACGCCATTTTGAACTTCAGCGTAGATACCACAACCCACTGAACAGTGAGAACAGATGGTGCGCTTCACTTCAGTTTTGGAATTGCGATCAACTTCTTCCGCTTGCGCCTTTTTGATCATTCCCGGAGCAAACAGACTTGCACCGACAACCGCACCACCAGCAGCTAAAGAGCTGTTTTTCATGAAGGCACGACGGCTAATCCCGAGCTGATTCTTTTCTTTTGTTACGTTATCAGAACGTTTAGTTAGTCTCATCTGCGAGCTCCTATAGCGTGTCGTAGTAATCACGAATGTGTTGTGTCTCGTGATAACCTTCTTTTTTAGTTGTAGGTACATTCAAAGACGGTTCTTGCGCACTGACACTTTGAGAAACGCCTACAGCGCCAGCAACCGCGGCAGTTCCAAGTCCTTTGAGCAGGTCACGTCTGCTTTTATCGATGTCTTGTTGTTGTTTTTTCATCATTGCTTCCTTATCTCGTCCCTATTGTTGCCAACAAGGTAAGTCTGAAAGCGCTTTACGCGCTTATTCAGTCAGGTTCTTTACTTCTATTTTGTGAGTATTACGTTTACTTACCTTCGCCTCGGTAAATGACACATTTTCTAACGACAAAAATGCACGCATTAACGTGGCAACTGCATGGTAATAACGGGTGTGTTGCGCTTCGGTAATTTGAACAGCAAGACGTTCATACCAAGGCGCTAAATGACGATTGAAAAATGATTGTTGAACGGATTCCGGCTGTTCGCACAAATACGCCATGGTTTCGCAAAGCGCTGAAATATGATCTTCAGGCTCTTTCACATTTTCACTTCGCTCTAAACCTAACTGACTTAAATGTGTGCGAATTTCCGCCAGCGGTTTTTCCATTAGCGAACCAGTTAAATGCCAAGATGCAAAAGGTACGACTTCACCGCGACCAATACCGATAAACAGTTCTTGGTATTCATCATCCAGTTGCTCAACATTAGTATTCTTAGACGCATGAACGATTTCAGACCAAGCCTGCGCCATAGGCGTACCGTTATCTTCAAACTCTAACTCAGAGAGAAAATCGAGCAGTTCTTTGCTAGGCGCTTGGCGAAATAGCGTCGCCAATAACAGATAAATATCTGAACGCATTGATTGTGCCTGTTCCATTTCCTTCTCCTAATATCTCAGCTGTTGTTCTGGGTCGTTAGCCATAGACTCAAATACATCAATCACACGGCAGTCTTCACACATAGCAATACGGTTCAAAGCTTCAGCAGTAGCAAAGTGTGAGTGACCTTGTAACTTGTTTTGCAACATAGTGATCATAGATTGAGGTGCGAATGGCTTATGGCAGCGTAGACATTTCGCTGGTTCTTCCTGATGGAGCGTGATCGCCGATTGACGAGCTGCTTTATCCCAGTTCATTTGCTTAACACTTGTTAGAGCATTTTCAGGACAAGCTTTGATACACAAGCCACATTGAACGCAGTCTTGTTCAACAAACTTAATCCCCGGAATATCACCTTCATGATGAAGCGCTCTTGTTGGACACACAGCAACGCATCCCATACATAAAGTACAGTCTTTGGTTGAACACTCTATCGCCCCGTAAACGGAAGAGGCTTCTAATGGCTGCGCCACTTTCTCGATGTTGAATTGTTCGGCAAGTGCATCAAGCGAGGTAAATAGACGGGCACGCTTGTTCCCTTCTAATTCACCTAAACGTAATTGAAGATCGTCGGTGATTAGGCTCGGAGCGCCTTCGCGAAGCGACTCTAAATAGAGGATGTTTATTGTCTCTTTTGCTAGGCCTAACTGACAAAGCAATGTCTGAGCGGTTGCGACTTCTTGTTCCAGAATACGTTGAATGGTTTTCGGCATTCGACGACTGGCAGCAAAAAGGACTTGAGTCGCTCCATTGGTTAATGCGGCAAACCAAGTATCAATACCAATGGATGGCAATTCATCGACCGTCACTGGAATAACGTTTTCGGGCATAGCCTTTAACGCCATCAGGTTATACGTCTCATGTTCTGAGCTACAAATCAGAACGACAGGTTTTTCACCGCCCGCTTGAAAATAGTTTTTAAGCAAACGTTCGATAAACTTTTGTGTCTCTTTAGGTGTAGGTAATGCGTAATGAATAGCTTCGGTAGGACAAGCGGTGGCACAAGTTCCGACGCCTTGACACAGATAAGGGTTAATCTCAATTCTATGACCTGTTTTGTCTGAACCTTCGCTTGATAACGCACCCGCAGGACAGGCATCCACACAACGTTCACAACCTTTTACACCGCGTGAACTGTGCGCGCATAAATCTGTATCTAGTCGGAAATATTTTGGTTTATCAAAAGTGCCGACCAAATTTGGGATTTGTTCAAGTGCATCAGCCAGTTTTGGATAGCCTCGCCCTACAGGGAAATACCCCGGAACAGGAACTTCTTCCGTCATGACGCCATTCAGAGACATATCAAGGATGATATCGAACGAATCTTTTCCTATAGCGACTTTTGAAAGGCTGGTTGTGACACCATGGTTTTGAACCAGCACATCAAAACTGCCGAGGTATCCACTAATTTGAACGCTATCTGCAAAGTAGATATTGGCTTCTTTGCCCTTTTCTCCATCAATGGAGAGCAAAGAGACAGATTGAACTTGAGGTAATTGTTCTGCGATACGTTCAATCAGACTGGTAGGCCCAATAATCAGAGTATCGCCAGAGGACTCATAACTCACCGTAGGAGGAATGAGGTTAGATAATTCGACGGTATTTTCAATGGCAGAGTACCGCGCGATTCCATTTTGCGAAGTCGATTGTTGTAAGTATTGTTTTAGCATTTGCTCGCTTCCAGTGTTTATCCACACACTTTTTATCTGGATATGAACCTACATTAGCAAATAGCGTTCCAAGAAGACTTTTTAATATTTACAACAAGATACAAGGATAACACTAAGCTAATTATGGGCATTATTATCTTGTGGGACAATTTGTCCCAGCTGCTAACTTACCGTTTAGTCAAAATGTACCTATGATTTATATGGTATTTTTTGTCTCACCTTCTAAATCAGAGAGTTCAGTGTGGGTCTCTAATGCTGTTTCTTCAGTTTGCTCACCCTCTTCACCATGCTGCGCAAGCAGTTCTGGTTGTTCTGACTCAAACTCTTCCTGTTGCTCAGGGTTTTCGGTCGACTCTTTCAACCATCCTCTCAATGTTTTCGCAATTTCCGGTGAAAGAGGTTTGAGAGCACTGAAGTCCTGAGCGTAGTCGTTCATTCTGCACACTTCACTAAACTCGCCGCCGAAAAATAGCTTACGTAGTGCGGCTTTTTTAATGTCTTTATCGGCTTCCGAAGTCAGTAATGAGGCAAGTGATTGAGGCTCGCTACTCTCTTGTAATGCTTCAACATCTGCAGATAAGTTTTCGTCTGATCTTTCTTTGTTTGTAAGGCCAATGCTTGTAGGGTCAATAACAACATCAGAATTAACTGAATCAGCTTCCAATCCTGCTTGCGGATCTTCTACCTGAGCGTCTTTCGCTCCCTCAAGCTTGCGTTTTGACCAGCGCGTTAAGAATGAATCATTGACCACTAGACCTCCCCGCGCCTTTACGCTTCTTACCACGCACTTCTAACAGTTCACCGTGTCGGCCAATAAAGGCTTCCATCCAAGCTTGCACAGGCAATGGCATGTCATTCGACAACACCAAATACTCTCCATCCATATACTGACCAGCGACACTTTGCGAGGCGATCAAGCGAATGATTTTTGGTGTTTCTCCATCTTCTGGCTGTTCTAAAATCAAAAACAATTTTGGACTATGGGAGCTGAGGTTAAAGCGATAATCTGTGCGCTCATCTCTATATAGCTCTAAAGTTGCAACATTCGGTGAGTTCTCGTCTACAGCTAGATCAAAGCCAACTAACTGCCATTGGGTTGTTACCCACATTCCGGCAGTGATCTCATGTTCTTTTAAACGACAGCTTATCGGCCAACTGTTTTCGGTTTTTGCCATCGTTTGTTTTGCTACAAGAGGTTGAGCTTGTATTTGTTTTTCTGACATAAGAAACCTAATCAATTCTTGTTTTGGTATATTTTGTTAGTGTTGTTTAAGGTGACACAAAGCAAATATTGAGCCATTGACTCAAGCCTAGTTGGAAATTTGCGAATGTCATGGGTTAAATGTCGCATTAATTTGCGGTTAAATGATGAAAATGTCCTAATCGACGCAATAAACAAAGCAATGGAATGAAACTTGCTGTTTCGTTGTTTTCCGATCACTCCATCAGGAATCTCACGTGGCACAACCTAAAATCATAAAAACCAGTGAAAACCCGTTTCAAACTATCGAAGTTGAAGTTTTTGACGAATATGGTGAGCGCTTAACTAAATCTATCGCCTGTGAGCGCCCGTTAACGGTAATGCTTAACTGGAAAGAGATAGTCACCTTAATGACATTAGGATCCCGTCCTGAAGCCCTTGTCTTAGGCTATCTGAAGAACCAAAGTTTCCTTAACGATCCTGAAGCACTTGAGTCGGTTATTATTGACTGGGAAACCAATACCGCTGCCATTGTCACCAAAGAATCGCTAGAACATTTAGAACCCGCATTAAAGAAAAAGACCGTTACTTCTGGTTGTGGTCAGGGAACTATGTACGGCAACGTCATTAAGCAGTTAGAAGGTTACAAAGTTCCGCAAACTGAAATTAAGCAGTCTGAAATTTACGACGCGCTCGAAGCGCTCACTCATCACAATGATACATACAAGGCAGCCGGAGCTGTTCATGGCTGTGCTGTTTGCCAAGGCAACTCTGTACTCTCTTTTGTCGAAGATGTTGGTCGTCATAACGCTGTTGATACTTTGGCGGGTGAAATGTGGCTTCAAGGTGAAACTGGTGATGACAAAATCTTCTACACCACCGGAAGATTAACCTCAGAAATGGTCATCAAAGTTGCTCAAATGGGCATACCTGTTTTGTTATCTCGATCTGGCGTGACACAAATGGGGTTGGAACTTGCTCATCAGTTTGGCATTACCACCATTGCCCGAGCAAAAGGACATCGCTTTCAGGTCTACAGTGGCGTTGAGAAATTAGAATTTGATGTTAAAGGTCATTTGGCAGATGAATCTGAATAACAGATTCAATTGCTCAACAAATGACTATTCCAAAAAAGTAAAAACTCTTTATACAACCTTGCATACAAGGACGTATCAGATTTGATACTGCGTTATTTTGATTGCATTTTTTAGTCTGGATATCTGTATCTAAAACCGGATATACGATCTACACTGTTTTATGAAATCAATGGCTTACTTTAACGATCACGCATATGCAAAATTTGTTACGTCTTTTTTTGATGTTTTGGCTAGTAAGTGGACAAGCAGCCCATGCCGAATGGGATGTTGATAATATCAACACAACGCCAACAGCGAACAGCAGCGCTGTAGAAATCGAGCAGCAGATAAAAAAACTGCCAGACTCTCTGTTCATGACCAAAAATGAATATCTTGAGGTCTCTAGACTGTTGCACGCAACACTCTCTCTTCAATCGAATAACATTAATGATTTCTCACAGGCTTTAGTTGCCTACCGTAATCAAGATGATGACTTCAATTGGTTTAACTTGGAACAAAGCTATCTCACTCAGGTAAGTTTAACCCATTCAAAGCAGCAATTACTTCGTTTGGCCGATGAGCAGACGAGTGCTGAAGTTACCGGATTTGGCCCGACTGGTGTTCTGCAATTCAAACAAGAATGGAAGGTGGCTCAACTGAGCGCCGAATACCTGTTTTATTTCCAGATACGCAGTTTTCAATCTCTCATCGATGATTTGCTCATCTCCCCTGTACCTTTTATCTGGTCGGTGTGTAAGGTGCTGTTTATCTACTTTTTATTGGTGTGGTGGCTAAGACACAGTAAGCGACTCATTGAGCTGTTTCGCAACACCTATTTAAAAGACAAATCAGAACCTTCGCTTTGGGCTCGTATTGTTTGGTATGCCAGTAAGGCAAATAAAGCAATTGCGTGGTTGATTGCGATAACTTTCTCGCTGCAAGTGCTCGCTGAAATTAAGAGTTTGCAGCACCTTGTTTTTCTCGAAATATTCATTTGGTGGATCTGGGGCGGTTCTATCGCAGTCAGCTTGATTCTGGAGTTTACCTACAGAACCAGCCATACCTCGAATAAAGCGTTAATGGCGTTAAGGCTAAGTACTATTCGCCGTATTGTTTGGACAGTGATCATTACAGGTGTGATTCTCCAGCTTTCTATGCGCACATTGGGCAAAGGAACCATTTACTATTGGATTCTCAATACCATGTATGCATGGTTCTTTGTCATGATTGTATCGGTGTTAAACCTTTGGCGTGAACGTATTTTCGCTTATGCGGAAAAAGCATCAGACAGGCCACTTTGGGTCAATTGGACCATCAGTAAGAAAGATGCGTTCGCTGTTCGAGTATTCGCTACGACCTTAACTCTGGCGTGGCTGTTAATGCATACGTTGCAATACCGGCTTATTGCAGCGCTTTCAAACTACACTTTCTTCAGTCAGGCCCTCGCCTATCTATTCAGAATTGAAGTGGCCAAGCAGAATGAAAGTATTGCTTCGGACCACAACCACGTTCGAATAAAAGGTGACGAAGCTTTTGAGTATATTTTGCCCGGCTCTATGGATAGCGAACTGATTGATTATGCCGCTGACGAAATAAAGATGTTATCACGCTACTTGCTGTCCGACAGTCCGGCAATCTGCGTTGTTACGGGTGAACGTGGTATCGGCACCACGACTTTACTTTATACCTTGCTGCATAAGGTAAAGAATGCTGAACCTTTGTATCTGAACTGCCCTTATTCAGGCTACGCAGAACTGCTTGAACTGCTGGCGTTAAGCTTAGGTTTAGAAGCGGAGTCATCCGAGATTCAAATCCTCTCCCATTTGCGTAAGAGTGAACAAACCTATCTGATTGCAATAGATAACGCTCAACGTTTGGTAAAACCTATGGTCGGTGGACTAAACAGTTTAATGAAGCTCACCAACCTACTTCGTCGCTCTAAGAAAAATCACCGTGTGATTATGGCCATCGAGAAATCGAACTGGCGCTTCGTTGATAGAGCGCGTGGTGAACGTCTGTTGTTTGACTGGGTTACGGTTCTTCCTCGCTGGAATGAGAAGCAGATGGTAAAACTGCTTGATAGCCGGATTAACCGAGAGATTGAATCTCCTGTCAGTTTTGAAGGGCTTGTCGTACCCCGTCAGTGGGATCAGGATGATTCCAGCGATGACGAACGTGCGAAACAAGGTTTTTACCGTATTCTTTGGCACTATTCCGACGGGAACCCTACGGTTGCGTTGCGTTTCTTCCGCCGTTCTTTGAACCGCAATAAAGAAACGGGAGTGGTTAATGTCAATTTGTTCCATGTTCCTGACTCGCAAGATCTCGAACAGATGCCTAAGCCTATGCTGGCAGTGCTGCGTTCTATCGTTCAGCTTGAGGTGGCTTCTAGTGAAGAGTTGTCTAAGTGTACTCAGCTAAGTATTGCTGAAGTCATTGGTATCGTGCGTTATTTCCAAAGTCGCGGATACTTGGAATGGGCAGAAGATAAAGCCCGCGTTTCTGACCACTGGTATCGGACGATTACCAACGTTCTTGATCGCCAACATCTACTGGTGAAATAAACAATGAAGAAAAGTATGACTCACATGTATTCACGTTTTATTGCTTTGGTCTTACTCGGTCTTGCATTACCCAGTTATGCGACCGAAGAGTCTGTCAGCGCGGAGAGCTTTCAACAGATCGCCAGCTTAGTTCGATGGAGCGGCGTGTTCTTCTCTATTCTGATCATTGCGGCTACTTGGTTGCTGCTTAAGTTTATGAGTTCACTCGTTGAGACGATTGGTAGTCAGTTCGCGCAATATCGAATGTTGCTACAAAAGCTTCAGTCGTTTCTCCAATTCTTTATTTACATGGGGGCTGGTGTGGTGGTGTTTGTCCTCAGTTTCAGGATTAACGACCATATTTTAGCTTTAATCGGCGGTACGTTAGCAGTGTCTGTGGGCTTTGCTCTAAAAGACTTGGCAGCATCGTTTATCGCAGGCATGACGGTTATGATTGACCGCCCGTTCCAAGTTGGTGACCGTGTCACATTTGAGGGGCATTATGGCGACATCATCACCATTGGTTTGCGTTCGGTTCGTATGCGTACTCTTTCAGACGACATTATTACCATCCCAAATAACAAGTTCTTAAACGAAGTGGCCGTCAGTGGTAACTATGGTGCACTTGATATGCAGGTGGTGATTCCCTTTTATGTCGGTATGGATGAGGACATCGTTCTAGCGCGCAATCTTATCCAAGAAGCAGCCTCTTCCAGTCGCTACATTCATTTACCCAAGCCTGTCACTGTATTGGTGAAGCAAACCATAACGGACAACTATTTGGCGGTTCAGTTAACCTGTAAAGCTTATGTGGTGGATACGGCGTATGAGAAACTGTTTGAGACAGATATTACTTTGCGGGTAATGGATGAATTCAAACAACACGGAATTAAACCACCGAAGATTGCGATTCACGCACAATAAACCTTCGCTACTATTTGAAACGCCAGTTTTAGACTGAGAACAAAATGCCTCGGAATCGAGGCATTTTGCTTTTCTGGGTTATAGAAATTAAGAGACTGATTTAGCGATAATCAGATCTGTTTCTGCCTTCACTGGCAGGAAAACACTGAACACACTGCCCTTACCGACTTCCGACTGCACTCTGATCTCACCACCAGTTTGGCTGAGCATACTTTGAGATACCGATAATCCTAACCCCGTACCATCACGCTTAGTGGTATAGAAAGGATCAAAGATACGTTTGAGATTTTCTGGCTTAATACCGCATCCTTCGTCTTCAATCGTAATAATGGCGCCGCAACAGCGATCTTCTTCAAACCAGTCTTTGCTCTGGATTGTCAGTTTGCCTTTACCATTCATGGCATGGATAGCATTCATCTGTAAGTTAACCAGAATCTGCAACAGCAGATGGCGATTGACTTCAACGGATTTACGAGCGCTAAGATCGACAACAAACTCAATATCTCGCTTTTTGGCACCGGTTTTAACCAAGGTAATGCTTTCTTCAATGATTGGGTTGACGTGCTGCCAGGTAATTTCATCCTGTACGCCGCCTTGTCGGCTGTATTGAAGCAAACTGCGAGTAATATTTCGGATTCTGTCCACCTGCTCCAAAATCGCTTGAATCTCTTCTTCAATGCGGGCGCCTTCTTCACCTAATTCAAATTGAATAAGCTCCGTGTTACCCAAGATCACCGCGGTTGGGTTATTGATCTCGTGGGCTATCCCCGCTGTCAGTTCACCGAGAGCTGCCAGCTTTTCGTGCACAATCAGTTTATCCCGCGTGGTATGAAGCAATTCAATATGGTGTTCGAGTTGTTCTGTTTTCTCTCTCAGCTTAGCCGTTCTAGAGTGAACCTTTTCTTCCAGTTCGTTAGCCGCATTCTGAATTTCATCATTTCGCAGCTGAAGTAGATCAAGCATGTTGTCAAACTGCTTCGCCAGTTGTGCTAGCTCGTGCTTTTCATCTAAGCCAAGCGGACCAATGCGCTGGTTCTTACCCAATTGAACAAGCTTAACTACGCGATGTATACGCTCAATCGGTCGGAAAAGATCACGTGACCCGCGATAGACAAACAGACTTGATATCGCCAATAGTACTAAGGTAGTCACTGCGATTTCAAAGATGTTGGTAAGGTAAGTTTTAACAAACGGCCACATCAGATAGCCGGTATAAAGCATACCAATCACTTGATTGTTTTGATTGCGAATTGGTTGATAAGCCGTGATATACCAAGCATCGTATACATACGCTCGATCAATCCAGTCTTCACCACGAACTAGGACGGCTTGTTTCACTTCGTTAGAGACTCGGGTACCTATTGCTCGCCCTTCTCTTTCATCGCTATTGAGCGGCACATTGGTACTAACGCGTAAGTCATCTAAGAATAAAGTGACGGTGCCCACTGGTCTTAACTTATCGTGTGTATAGGGATAAACAATATCGCGGATTTCGTCGATTAACCCGCTACTGTTGTTCAGTAACTCACCTCCATCAAGAAAGCCAATCGCCTTATTGTTACTGTCATATACCGTCACTACTGTACGGCTGACTAAACCTCTACTCTCGACAACGTCTCCGCTCAATTCTTGAACCTTTGCGCGTTGCGCTAGGCTCGGTTCTAGCTTTTGCAGTTCTTCACCACTAAGCACATCAAAAAACGTTTTATTCTGGCTCAGCTCAGTATAGTGAGCCTCATTTTCTGTTGAGTTAATGGGGTGGAAAGTCAGGAAATCGACTTGATAGTGCTGTTTTTGGTTTTTCACCCAAACGTCTACAGAGCTTATGGACTGACCGTTCAAACGCACTCGAAACTCATAAGAATCCGCTAGCGCCTGAATCCGATTCACCTGATTCTGTTGTTGGATTGAAATTGATTTATTGGCAACGCCCAGTCTTTCGGCAACATCAACAAGTGTACTCTGCCATGTGTAATGAAGAGACCAATAGACTGAAATTGCAATCAACGCGAGTAAGGTAAAGCCTATGGGAACGGACGTCAGAATCAAAAGACGATAGCGAACCATGGTCTGAAAGCGATGTTTCCATTTACGCCACAGCGGAAAATCATTCCACATTTTCAGTACCTTCGCTTTCCCACTCTTTGTACTTACGTTCTAACGTTTTTCTTGCGACGCCCAGATCTCTCGCAGCGGCCGATTTATTTCCTTCGTGGAAATCAACCAGTTGTTCAATATGCGCACGCTCTACATCTTTAAGTGTCCAAGCATTAGGATAACCCGTTGCCTTATCACGCTTTTTGTTTTCAATGTACTCAGGCACGCCTGCCACATATGACACTGTCACTGAAACATTGGTTGGATGTGCTATGCCATTCATCTCACGCCAATAATGTGCGGGCGGCTTACCCAACAAGATGCAGCGTTCTATAAGATTCTTCAGTTCTCGGATATTTCCCGGCCAATCATAATCGTTCATCGCACTGACATCTTCATGCGCCCACTTCGGAACAGGCACTGCAAGTTCTTTACACAGTTTTTGCGTAAAAAATGGTACCAACTCTCTTAAGTCGCTTTTGCGATCACGTAAAGGCGTGACATCAATTTTGAGTACGTTTAGACGGTAATAGAGATCGCTTCGGAAACGACCATGTTCGACTTCTTTTTGCAGATTTCGGTTTGTCGCGGCAACGATTCGAACATCGACGTTTATCTCTCTTTCAGAACCTACAGGGCGAATGGCTCGTTGCTCTAATACTCGCAACAAAGAAGATTGCATGGTAAGTGGCATCTCTCCAATTTCATCGAGAAACAAAGTGCCACCATTAGCCACTCGGAACAGACCTTCACGGCTTTTCTTCGCCCCAGTAAATGCGCCTGAAGTATGTCCAAACAATTCGCTTTCCAATAACTCAGGAGCAATTGCTCCGCAGTTAACAGGAACAAATGGCCCTTTTCGGCCACTGGCCTCGTGAATTCCACGCGCTACCAACTCTTTACCTGTTCCCGATTCACCTTCAATTAACACCGAAGCTCTTGAAGGGGCAAACTGTAAGATTAGCTGCTTGAGCTGTTTCGTTTTTTCAGACTGACCAATAATTTGACTTGTAGTATGCCGCTCAAAGTCATGCTTTAACGCATATTGCATGCGGGCACTTAAGCATTTATCCATACAGCGTTTAACAGCCTGCATCATCTGTTCTAGGTTAAATGGTTTAAGAATGAAGTCTGACGCACCAAGTTTTAGCGCTCTGATTGCTGTCTCTAAGTCGGCATAGCCCGTCATAAAGATAACTTCGGCTTTATGGTATTCGTCGTTAAAAGCTTCTTCCCATTCAATACCAGACCGACCGGGTAAGTTGATATCGAGAATGATTAAATCGTAATGATTGGCCGTTCGCAGTGATTCAGCGTCTTCAATAGAGCTTGCACAATCCACTTTTGAAAACCATTTGCTTAAGGCTTTCTTCAAAATAGCTTGCATACCCATTTCGTCATCGACAACAAGAACAGAAAACGCCTGATATAAAGGAACTTGTTTTGAATCTATAGTATTGCTCATGAGTTTCTCAACGATAATTCACTAGGACATAACGACTCACATAACCATACTACTGATGTGCCCATACTGAGACATTTTGTCCCTACAAATGTGCGCCATCGCCTAATTTTGTAAGATTAATCATGATATTGTCTGTTTCCCATACAAAAAGCCTAGCTTTAAATGTGGCATCCAGTTTGCTATGTCTGTTCTGCGATAAGTCAGATTCAATTATCGTTAAGACGTAAATTGGCGATAGTTCTAGTTCGGCCCACAATTAAAATTAAAATGGATTTCATAATGAATAATAAGATTTCTCTTGCTCTTGCAACAACGTCATTGGTTTTAGTCAGCTATTCAGCATCCAGTGCGGATGATACACAACGCATTCGTTTAGCCACCACGACCAGTACCTACCACTCAGGTTTGTTAGACTACTTACTGCCTACTTTTGAAAAAGAAGCCGGTTATAAAGTGGATGTCATCGCGACAGGAACCGGTAAAGCATTAAAAATGGGTGAAAACGGTGATGTTGATTTGGTAATGACACACGCACCTAAAGCAGAAGCAGACTTTGTTGATAAAGGATTCGGTGTACTGCCTCGTAAACTGATGTACAACGATTTTGTTTTAGTTGGCCCAAACAGCGATCCCGCTAGAATCGCGCAACAGAAAAATGTCCTTGATGCTTTCAGCCATATTGCCAAAGACGGTGTGACATTCATTTCTCGAGGTGACGATTCCGGCACACACAAGAAAGAATTGGGTATTTGGGCTCAGGCTAAGATTGAACCAAACTTTGGTGGTTATAAGTCTGTAGGACAAGGCATGGGACCAACGCTCAACATGGCTTCTGAGCTGCAAGCCTATACACTGACTGACCGTGGTACGTGGTTGGCCTATCAGAACAAACTTGACCTTAAAATTGTGTTTGAAGGCGATGACAAACTGTTCAATCCATACCAAGTGATTCTTATCAATCCAGAGCGTTACCCTGCTACCAATTATCAAGCAGCAAAAGCGTTTAGTGATTGGCTGGTTTCTGAAGAAGGACAACAGAAAATCAACAGTTTTACCCTTAACGGACAACAACTTTTTGTTGCGAACGCAGACAAATAACGGTCGTGTATGAGCCTTTGGCAAACTACCCAAGACGCACTGACATTACTGATTAATTTTGACGCTGAACTCTGGGAGATCGTTGCGGTCTCCTTTAGCGTTTCATTATCAGCTATTTGTGTGGTGTTAATTCCTGCAATGCTTTTTTCGTTTTTGCTTGCCTACAGCAACTTTCGCGGTAAATGGCTTTTGCTGTCAGTGATAAACACACTTCAAGCGGTTCCAACTGTCGTGATTGGCTTGCTTTTATACATGTTACTTTCACGCTCTGGGCCATTGGGAAACTGGTCGTTGCTATTCACACAAAAGGCGATGATCTTGGGTCAGATGTTGATTTGCTTCCCTATCCTGGTTTCTATGATGCACGGCACTCTTCAATCCAGTGATCGACGCTCGGTCGAAACCGCTATGACTCTTGGCGCTTCGACACCACGGATTGCAGCGACCATTATCTGGGAAACTCGTTTTCCGTTATTAGCTGCCGTGATCGCAAGCTTTTCAAGAATCGTGACCGAGGTGGGCTGTTCTATGATGGTTGGCGGAAACATTATGGGCTTAACGCGAAACATCCCTACCGCCATTGCTATGGAGAGCCATAAAGGCGCTTTTGCTCAAGGAGTTGCATTAGGAATGGTGCTACTATGCTTGGCACTGGCCTTGAACTTTGCACTTTCCGCAATGCGTGGAAAAGGCTTTTTGAGAACGTAAGGATAAGAATGACAATAACACTTAACGCTCAAAAGTTATCAATGCGTTTTAAAGATCGAGTGCTGTTCCACATTGATCATTTGTCTATTGGGCCAAACGACGCTATTTACCTAAAAGGCGATAATGGTGTCGGAAAAACAACCTTACTTAAAATTTTGGCGGGATTGCAGAAACCTTCCACTGGAAGTGTTTCAAACTCACTGCCTTGGTGGCAACGAGTTGTTCATTCGTCCGCTCGTCATCAAGTTATCTATCTTCATCAAACCCCTTACCTGTTTGATGCGACCGTGTATCAAAACGTGCTGTACGGAATTAAATTTTCGGCACTGAGTACAAAAGAAAAACGTTCAACCGTAATAAATGCATTGCGGATGGTGGGTTTAGAGACTCTGGCAGACGAACATATCTCGGTTTTGTCTGGTGGGGAGAAACAGCGTGTGGCAATGGCACGCGCATGGATTCTTAATCCTTCTATTTTGCTCATGGACGAACCGAGTGCGTCACTTGATCAGGAATCTATCGACAGACTGGTTATAATGGCAAAAGATTTGTTGGCCAGAGGTTCCAGCCTTGTTATCACGAGCCATCAAGCCAATGCACTAACCGCAATATGTAAAAAACAATGGTGGATTAATGATTGCACACTTATCGAAACACCATTGCTACACATAATAAAACCAGAAAAAGAGAGAACCAATGTTACTTCCCTCTCAAACTAGTTGGGTCATTCTTGCCGGTGGGCAAGCGACTCGAATGGGTGGAAATGATAAAGGGCTTATTAAGCTTAATAACAAACCGCTAATTGAACATGTCATTGAACGCTTGCAGCCACAGGCTTCGCAAATTCTGATCAACGCCAATCGTAATCTAGATAAATATAGTCACTATGGTACGGTCATTAGCGATAGCTTCACTGGTTTCCCCGGACCTTTGGGGGGTATTCACAGTGGTTTAGTTAACGCGCAGACGGATTGGGTCGGTTTTGTCCCTTGTGATAGTCCGTTAATTTCCGATGATCTTGTTGAGCGCTTCTGTCACGCAGTCAACGACGAAAGCGATATTATTGTTGCCCACGATGGAGAGCATTCTCAGCCCGTATTTACGCTCTACCACAAACATGTTTTGCCAAAACTCACTGCATTCTTAGAGCGTGGCGACAGAAAGATAATCTTGCTTTATAACGACTGCCACACTGACTACGTCGACTTCAGTGATTCACCACAGTGTTTTGTCAATTTAAATACGCCAGATGAACTGGCGCAATTCGGAGCGTTACAAATATGAGTCCTCAACGCCCTTCACTGCCTCTATTAGGTTTCGCCGCATACTCAGGAACAGGCAAAACGACATTGCTTGAAGCACTCATTCCAAAATTAACGAATGCAGGGCTACGCTTAGGCGTTTTAAAACATGCTCATCATGACTTTGATGTCGATATTCCCGGCAAAGACAGCTATCGATTACGCAAAGCTGGTGCAAGCCAAATGCTCATCGCATCGCGTAATCGTCATGTAATGATGACAGAAACTCCAGATGCAGAAGCTGAGTTCAATTATCTGCTTAGTCGTTTTGACTGCGAAAAACTAGATATTATCTTGGTCGAAGGCTGCAAAAATATTGCTTTCCCTAAAGTTGAGTTACACAGAAACGAACTCAATAAACCGTGGTTGTATCCAAACGATAAAAACATCATTGCGATTGCTGCAGACGAAGCAGTTGAAAGCGAACTCCCGCAGCTCAACATCAACGATTTAGATGCTATCGCGCAGTTTGTTGTGGATTACGCAAAAGGTTTTGGCACAGAAAAGCCGACCTCGGGTAGCTGTGATACCTTGTCTCCTGCTTTTTTATCGGTAGAACAAGGACGTCAAGCGATACTCGAACGCGTTCAAACGCTGACAGATGTTGAGACTACTGAGTTGCCAAACGCATATAACCGAGTATTGGCGAAAGACATTACATCGCCAGTGAATGTGCCGAGCTACAGAAACTCTGCTATGGATGGTTTTGCTATACGCGGCGATGACTTGAATCGCGAACACTATCAAGTGGTCGCAGAGATAATGGCTGGTGACAGCTACGCTAACGTTGTTGAACATGGTCAGGCAGTGAAAATCATGACCGGAGCTGCGGTTCCGAAAGGCGCTGACACTGTCATCATGCGTGAACAAGCAAGCGTATCTGGTGAAACCGTGACTTTTGGCAGTGCAACAATCAAAGCAGGTCAGAATGTCCGCCAAGCGGGCGAAGATTTAGCCATTGGCCAGAATGTTTTTTCCATTGGTCAGCGTTTATCTTCACCTGAAATAGGCATGTTGGCGTCATTAGGGATGAATCATGCTCCGGTTTATCGAAAATTAAAAGTTGCTATTTTTTCTACAGGCAACGAGGTTCAGGCTCCTGGTACACCTGCCAGTGAGTCACATATCTTTGATTCTAATCGATACACACTCATGGGGCTGTTAGCCCATTTAGGCTGTGAGACCATTGACCTTGGAATCATCGAAGATGATGAGCAATCCATGGTGAATGCTTTGAACAACGCTTCTCAATCGGCAGACGTTGTTTTGACCTCTGGTGGTGTATCGGTTGGTGATGCCGATTTCATTAAGTCTGCCCTAGAATCTTTAGGCACAATAGAATTCTGGCGCATCAACATGCGTCCCGGCCGCCCTCTCGCGTTTGGCAAAATTAACAACACACCTATCTTTGGTTTGCCGGGTAATCCGGTTGCCGTTATGGTCTCGTTCATTAATTTTGTAGAGCCCGCACTGCGTAAAATGCAAGGTGAAGTAAACTGGAATCCATTGAAAGTTCCTGCGGTCGCAACAGAAGATCTCCGTTCTCGCCAAGGGCGAACAGAGTTTACTCGTGGCATTTACAGCTTTAATGAACTAGGACAGCTGACAGTGAAATCGACAGGAAAACAAGGTTCAGGGATTTTACGCTCTATGAGTGAAGCCAACTGCTTAATTGAAATATCTCCGGCAGTAGACACAGTTAAAGTCGGCGAAAGCGTGACAATTATCCCACTTCAAGGCAGAATCTAGCGCTTAGAATTTGCTGCAAACGAGAGAAGCTATGGCTCGCACAATTATTTATACCTACAAAGATGAAGAGAAGACGCTGACTTTCTCTTACCAACAGCACAGAAATATCCACGAAGCTGTTGCAGAAGCAGAAGGCATAGACATTACAGACTTTCTGAAAATGGAGCAGCAGCTAGAACTTATTTCTGACTCTAAAGCAGTTCGCAACTATCGCGACAACCATTTCAAAAAGCTAGGTTTTGGTATCATCACGTTGAAACCAAAAGAAAACTTAGGTGTGGGTAAAAAACCAAAACCTCAAGTTAAGTAATTAGAAGTAAAAAAGAAGGGCTTGAATAATCAAGCCCTTCTTCGTTTTTATTCTCTACTGCATTACTTGATGTTCAAGAATGCGGCACCGCGTACGCCGCCTGAATCACCGTGTTTTGCTTTGATGATTTTCGGACATTTAGCAACAGAAAGTAGGTGCTTTGAAATTCGCTTAGGCACTTCTTGGTAAATCAACTCAAAGTTTGACAGACCACCACCAAGAACCACAACATGTGGATCATGTGCAGTGAAGATGTTACCAAAGCAGATTGCTAACAGTTCCATGAACAGGTCAACATGTTTTACTGCTTTCTCTTCACCTTCGTTATAAGCATTGATGATGTCGATAGCTTTCTTTTTCTCGCCATTGTTGTGAGCATAAATCAGCTCAAAACCGCGTCCTGAAAGATAGTTATCCATACAGCCTTTATTACCACAGCCACATTCTAGAAGTGGTGCTTTATCACCGCCTAGATGGAACCATGCATCAATAGGAAGACGCATATGACCGATTTCACCCGCTACGTGGTTACGGCCAGAAAACACCTTACCGTTATAGATAAGACCGCCGCCGAATCCAGTACCTAGGATCAAACCTAGCACTGACGGTTCGTCTTTTAGCTCATCATCCCATGCTTCAGAAAGAGCAAAACAGTTCGCATCGTTTTCAATTTTTACACTGCGACCAATCTTAGCTTCTAAATCGGCACGTAGTGGTTTACCTTTTGCTGATGGAACGTTTACTGTCAGCACTGTTGCATCGTCAGCATCTTCCATACCCGGTAAACCTAAACCAATCGTGCCTTCTACACCAAATTCAGCATCATACTTAGCGACAAGACCAGCGATGGTTTCAACAAGCTGTTGGTAATCTTCAGTTGGTGTCGGAACACGTTCAGTTGCCACACGTTCAAGTTTCTCGTTGAACGCACCAAATTCAATCTTAGTGCCACCGACATCAAAGCCGTAATACATGCAAACCTCTCCTACTCTATCCCGGTAATAGGGAAATCATTAAAATCGACTCACTCACCAATTGCACCATCTGTTATCCGATTTCAATTCAAGGTATCTATCTGATATCTGCACAATTAATTCGCGATTAAAAAATATTGGCTTATTATCCATAACCGACCCTATGCAATCCGTGACCAAACACTTATTTATCCGGCTACAAGTGCTGATTGCGCAAATGTGAAGCAGTATTGGGTGCTGAGTCTCAATCTAAATTTTGCTTAAACAGCAAATAATCTCTCAGTGCGGTTTTTTCTTCTTTCGGTTTAATTCTTGTTTTACCTAACAGATAGCTTTCTTTGAACGTTTCAAACCACAAACGCAACGTTTCTGCGCCAAGACGCTCACCAAACTTGTCTAGTACGAGACTGGCCACTTCAGCGGTGGCAAGATGCTGTTCATTGTCCGACTTTCTCATCACATATTGTGAAAGTACCTGTGGCTCGATGGCGATCAATGGCAAGTCAGCGAGATAAGGAGATTTTCGAACGATTCGCTTTGCTTCGCGCCAACTGCCATCGACAAAAATAAGCAATGGCTTTTTGCCAAAAGCAATATTCTTAACCTGATGCATGACTCTTGAATGTTCTTCTTCTGTTTCAGCAGGAAAAACGAGCACCGGAAAATAAGCTGGATTCTGTAAAAGATCTAACATCTGAGAATCAGGATCTGTGCGACTCCACTGATAGACATAAGTTTCTTTCACTGTATCGGCAATAAGTCTGCCCGTGTTACTTGGCTTAAAGACTTCTTGCTGAGAAACAATAAGTAAAACCGCAACTTGCGTTTCAATGTCAGGCTGGTGTTGACACAAACAATGCGTCAAACCGACATTACAATAAGCGCAACGTTGAATTTTACAACCGCGAGCAAGAAAAGGTTTTGTTGATCGTTCGAGCCGATATTGGTACAAACGATGGAAAGCATGGATTCTCATATTTTGTCGAAGTACTGAAACGTTCGAAGTACTTAATA
This sequence comes from Vibrio sp. C8, assembly GCF_054051265.1. NCBI lineage: Bacteria > Pseudomonadati > Pseudomonadota > Gammaproteobacteria > Vibrionales > Vibrionaceae > Vibrio > Vibrio sp. C8. The sequence goes on along the minus strand of NZ_JBPAOE010000010.1, from coordinate 56,153 downwards.
CTTAGAGTGACTAAAAGTGGCGCAGAGTTTAACTGCTGTTACTTGAGTTCTCCAGCGCAATTTGAACTGGGGACGATGATTGGATTACATAAGCATTGTAAAACCGTAAATGGGTATCACACGGAGGTGGATATGTCCTACCAACCAGAAACCATCAGGCTAGCGTTTTTTGTTCTTGTGCTATTGATTTGTGCATTTTGGGAGTCAAATGCACCTCGTAAACACCTCTCTCAGAACAAGTCGATCCGTTGGATAAATAACTTAGGTCTAGTCGGGTTAAACAGTGTGTTGATCGCTCTGTTAATGCCGATTGTCGCGATTTCAGCAGCAAGTTGGGCAGAAGCTCACTCGTTTGGTCTTATGAACTGGCTAAATGTTTCTCCGTTCTGGGCACTTGTCTTTTCTGTTGTATTACTTGATGGTGTGATTTATTGGCAGCACATCATGTTCCACAGTATTCCTTTTCTTTGGCGTTTGCATCGAATGCATCATGCTGATCAGGACATTGATGTGACGACTGGAGCACGATTCCACCCTATCGAAATATTGATTTCCATGTGGATAAAAATCGGAGCCGTAACCTTAATCGGCGCGCCGGTTTGGGCTGTGGTTACGTTTGAAATTGTGCTAAACGCCAGCGCGATGTTCAATCACAGTAACGCGAGACTGCCTTTAAAAATCGATGCTTTGCTACGCAAACTGATTGTGACACCGGATATGCACAGAGTTCACCACTCAGTTATTGAGCGAGAAACCCACTCCAATTTTGGCTTTTTCTTATCTATTTGGGATCGCTTGTTTGGTACTTACATCGCTCAGCCTTATTTGGGTCATGATGAAATGAGAATTGGCTTACCGATGTTCAAGCGTTCTAGAGAACAATGGTTGGATAAAATGCTTACCCAACCATTTAGAGAGAAGTAAAGATAGTGACGAGTCGCTAGCTCAGAGCATATTTATCAAGCATCGTTTTTTGTTGTCCGGCGATGTTTGCGACTTGTTGTGAGCTATCAACCATAGACTCTATCTGCTGCTTTGTTTGTGTTGCCTGATCAGAAATCTGTACGATTGAACGACTGACCTCCGCTGTCGCACGCTCTTGCTCTTCAGTTGCGACTGAGATCTGTTCTATTCTCGCTCTGATATGGTTTACAGCACTTTCGATATCCGCAAAGGTCAGTTTTACTTCTTCGCTTGATTGAAGCGCAGATGTCATTTCATTTCTCGAATCGGTCACTGCTTGACGTGATTTAGCAGCAGAAGCTTCAAGCTGACTCATCATGTCGCGAATACTACCTGTTTGCTGTGTTGTGTCTTTTGCAAGTTTACGGACTTCATCTGCAACGACAGCAAAGCCTCGGCCGTGGTCACCTGCCCGAGCAGCTTCGATGGCCGCGTTTAACGCCAGCAAGTTTGTGCTTTCTGCAATACCAGTAATGAGATCCACTAACTCGCTGATACGCGAAACGCTGGTATCTAGTTCAGACATCGCTGATTCATTGGTATTCAGAGAAACTTCTAGCGCTTCCAATCTGTAGCGATTCTGCTCTACAGCTTTAACTCCTTGGGAAGAATGCTCTGCCGCTGTGACAGAATCTGTATACGAATCATTGGTAACCCCTGCGATTTCGCGAATAGACGCTTCTAACTGGTTGATGGTGGTTACCATACTTAACAAAGCTTCGTTCTGAATAGATAACCCTTGATTCGAATGTTCCGCAGCGTCATGGCTAAACTGCGCTGTCTGATAGAGAGATTCACAGTTGGAGGTGACTGTTGTCAGTGACTCGTTAGTAGATTGAATGACTTGATTGAGCTTACCTGAAATATCATGAAATTCCATAGGCCCCACTAACTGAGCTGTGTGGCTGAAATCATGCTCTGTCATATACGTAAGATGGTTCGTTATGTTATTCATCCCTTTATTTATCCAAACACGTAAGCCAAGCCAAGAGAGCACAACAATAGCAACCAATACACCACCGCCGATGAGTAACGCCAAAGTTATTTCACTGATGGTATTTTGCACTTCAGTTTCTTTGGTTTGAATGATGCTGGTTGTAATATCTGACAGTTCCGATAGCTGTGCCGCAATGGTATCTGCCATCAAGGCTGCTTGAGTAAAATCCGCGTTTTGTGTTTGTGCGGTTTCCAAACGAACCATGATTTGATCCAGAATGCCGCCTGCTTTGAATCCTTCTAGAACCATTTGGTAAGGTGCTGTCAGGCTAGCAAATTCATTAATATCAGGGTGCCACTCTTTGAAGTCATCAAACGCCAGCTCTAAACCAGAAATACGAGTTTTCAGTTCTTTAAACTCTTTTTGTGCCAGTTCCATGTCTTCTTGAACCATAAAGAGCAGGAAGGTACTTTCCATTACTCCTGAAGCAGCAACAAAGCGGTTCGCGGCATCCATTGACTCTGGATTATCTATAGCTAAGAAAGACGCGATACGGTTCATTTCAGGCCCAATTGAACTTAAACCATATCGGAACCCTGTTGCTTGTTCGGCAATCTTCGCCGTTTGCTCAAGCTGAGTTTGTTGTGACTGTATAATTGCAGCGGAGAATTTAGAGAACTTATCAATATTATTTGTTAACTGCTGTTGAACGGTTGGTTCAATAAGCGTACCGAACTCCTGAGTAATTCCTTTCATCTCTTCCAAACGAAGATCGGCATTTTGATCCAAAGTTAATAATTCAGCGCGAATATTATTCAGTTCATCGACTGTTTTTGCTCTGGTGCTGTAACCAATATATTTTGCTTGCTCAAGAATGTTCTGAGTTAGCGCTGCATTATTGTTTGATAACGGTAATGCTCGTTCTGATAAGTGGCTAAATTGATAACCAATTTTGTCGATACCACGAACACTGGTGACAGAAAGCGCTATGACAAGTATGGTTATGGTGATAAAAATAACGGAAAGTGTTTGAATAAGTGAAAACGTTATTCGGTGCTTGGCAGAATTATTCATTTCAAAGGTAGTCCAGTACCAGTTCAAATATAACGATGGGTATATTAGGTAATTTTTATGACACATTTATTTCATAAACCAATAATTAGACGCTCAATGTATTGGGTTTTTATGGTTTCTTTAGTCACTGGATGTGCTCAGAATCAGACTTCGAAATATTCAATTACTCAAGATAAAGACCTCTTGGGTTCAAATACTGGCATAGAAAAAGTGACCGAGCGCGAAGCGTCTTTTTTTAGCGTCTATAACCAGTGGCAAGGCGTGCCGTACCGTTTAGGTGGGAATAATAAAAACGGAATTGATTGCTCTGCATTTGTGCAGATAGCCTATCGTGACGCTTGGCAGCTTCCATTGCCAAGAACGACTAAGTCTCAAAGTAAAGTTGGTGAGAGCGTTAAATATGACGCAGCTAAATATGGTGATTTAGTCTTCTTCAAAACGTCAAAAACAACGAATCATGTTGGTGTTTATTTGGGGAATCTTAGATTTATGCATGCTTCCACATCACAAGGGGTAATCATATCTCGTATTGATAACCCCTATTGGGCATCCAAATTTTGGCAATTCAGAAGAGTGGATAGCTTGTCTGATTGATTTAATCGTAAGTCGCTACCGCGCTATCAAATAAATTTTTAACCAGTGCAATGTATTCATCCAGAAAAATGATTTGATCGTTCGTTGCGGGTTTTGCCCATACGCCAGCTAACACCTCTCCTAAATCCTCCACTACAGAATCCGCTTCTTTAAGAAGTTGAAAACGTACACTTGAATGAAGTTCAGGGTTCTGTTCGAAAACAGCCATGATGTTACTCGCTACCATATCAGTAACGACATCTTCTACGCTTTCTTTACCGGTGTCACCGCCACGGGTGAATACATCCATGTTGAATGCAAGATGTTCTATTAGCGCTAAATAACCATCGGTTTCTACAACCACTTTAATTCTCCGCTTTACTGCTTCGTCACCAGTAACTCACTGTACCTTCAATAATACTAAGCCATGTGAGGAAAATTTCACACATTTGATATGTTTGCTTGATGAAATTTCAAACGATTCATTGATAAAAGTCTAACTTAGTGCAAGAAAGCTATAGACTTTATGCTCTCAGTTAGGGACTAAATCATTTGTTGAACTCATTGTGACTTTCTATTCAATCAAAAGGCAATATCGTTCGTGAAACGTTTTATGAGTAAGTTCACAAATATGCGGATTAACTGTCTAGCAAAACTAAGTTAATGAAATTATTTGCTTTACGGTCCAGTAAAGTCACATTGATTGTTCTAAACTAATATGGACTAAAAAACGGTCATGGAGTTCATACTATGTGGCAAGCTATCACCCAGCAACTCTCAGATACTTTAATGTTTCAATTCGATCTTGTAGAGAAAACAAAACTACAAGGTGGTGACATTAGTGAAAGTTATATGATTACCGACGGTAAAGAGCGGTATTTTGTGAAGCTTAATGACCGCAATTTTTTACCTAACTTTGAAGCTGAAGCTGAAAACCTCCGAGTCCTAAGAGAAAGCAGCAGTATTCATGTTCCTGAACATGTTCTTACCGGCAGTACCAAAGATCACTCTTTTATTATCCTTAACTACCTCGTTACCAAACCTCTTGATGACGCGACGAACAGCTTTAAATTCGGGCTTGAACTGGCTAAGTTACACCAATGGGGTGACCAGAAGGAATACGGTTTCGACATTGATAATTACTTGGGCTGCATTGTTCAACCAAACAATTGGACCAAGAAATGGTGTCAGTTCTTCGCGGAACAAAGAATTGGCTGGCAACTTCAACTGATGCATGAAAAAGGCGTGCATTTGGTCAACATCGATGAATTCGTAGAAGTGATTAAGCAAAGACTTGCGAACCACACTCCCCGACCGGCGTTGCTACATGGCAATTTGTGGAACGAAAATGTCGCAAATTCGCCAATAGGCCCAATTTGTTATGACCCTGCAACTTATTGGGGGGACAGAGAGTGTGACATCGCCATGACTGAACTGTTTAATGGCTTTCAACCAGAGTTCTATCAAGCCTATGAAGAAGTACTGCCTTTAGACTTTGGCTATGTCGAACGAAAAGACATCTATAACCTCTACCACATACTGAATCACTACAATCATTTTGGTGGTCATTACTTAGATGAAGCTGAGTATCTAGTTAAGAAAATTCTGTCATTCTAAACTTATTGATTAGTTATCTATGTTGTTAAAAATAAACAAAAAAAGAGCTAATAATCTTTAGCTCTTTTTTCTTTGTGACAAAGTTTAAATTTGCACTTATTTCTCGTTCAGAATCAACTTCTCGTCTTACTATTAAAATAAGAACAAAAGAAAAAGAGCGAGAATTAAAATGAAAAACTTTATACAAAAATCAATTCTATGCCCCCATTGCGGGCACCATGTTCCTGTGACGTTAGATTCATCAAATGGCAGCCAAGAGTTTTATGATGACTGCCCTGCTTGTTGCAATCCGATTCACATGAATTTGATGGTCAACGAACAATTAGACACAGTAGAACTTCAAGTCGATGCGGATGACGAACAAATTTTCTAACCGCTTTTGATTTTTGAACTGATCAAAAACTATTGTTTGGCAGCCAGCACTCGTTCAACGGTATCTACAATCGCTTGAGTTTGTGGATCAAGTTCAACATTCACTTTGTCACCCACAAAGAGCGTTCTCTGTAACGTTTCAGGAATGAGGTGAACGTTAAAACGATTCTCCCTGACTTCCCCAATTGTCAGCGAGCAACCATCTAAGCCAATAAATCCTTTCGGCAAAACATACTTCATATATCGAGGTGATAACTCGAACCAAATCGTCTTATTGTTTGGTGTTTCAATCACGTCTTTAATAGTAGCGGTATCCATAATGTGACCAGACATCGTATGGCCACCAATTTCATCACCAAATTTTGCTGCTCTTTCTACGTTGACCAACGAGCCAACTTCCAGCTCTCCTAAATTGGTTAGCTTAAGCGTTTCTTGCATTAAATCGAATGAAACACGATTTTCATCGATATGTGTGACGGTTAAACAGCAACCGTTGTGAGCGATGGAAGCACCAATCGATACCCCTTGATTTAATAAGGGTTCTAGCTCAATAACATGGGTTTGAAATTTGTCTTTTTTATCAATAGCCACGACTTTCGCCATGCCTTGCACAATCCCAGTAAACATTTAGTATTTCCGATAGTTTTTCGTGGTGATCAGTGTGACATTTCTTTATCATTCCCACCAGTACGACCCGCCGATTAATTAAGCAGTAAATATTCCGTTCGGAGAAGTTTGTGCAACATTATAAAAATGAAATAAAAAAATTAGTAAAGTTATCAACGCCAGTTCTCATTGCTTCCATTGCTCAAACCGGTATGAGTTTCGTCGATACCGTTATGGCTGGTGGCGTAAGCGCTACCGACTTAGCGGCGGTGTCCGTTGCTTCGAGCATTTGGATGCCGACCATTCTATTTGGTATTGGGCTTTTGATGGCATTAGTGCCTGTCGTCGCTCAGCTAAATGGCTCTGGAAGACAGCATAAAATCGCATCGACTATACATCAGGGTGGATTTTTAGCTTTAATTGTTTCGATTCCAACCATCATAGTGCTTCTACAGGCTGGTGCTATTTTGGAAGTAATGGAAGTTGAAATTTTAATGGCGCAAAAAACCATCGGTTATATCACTGCGATGATCTTTGCCGTACCTGCATTCTTGCTGTTTCAGGTATTACGTAGTTTCGCCGAAGGTATGTCTCTTACTAAACCTGCGATGGTGATTGGTTTCTTTGGCCTATTGATCAACATCCCGCTTAACTGGATATTCGTATATGGTAAGTTAGGCGCGCCTGCGCTTGGCGGTGTTGGTTGTGGCGTAGCGACTCTGATTGTGTACTGGCTAATGTTTTTGATGTTGTTGTTCTATGTAGCGACATCGAACCGCCTTGCACACATTAAATTGTTTGAACGCTTCCATAAGCCTGAATTCAAACCTCAATGGCGCTTGTTCAAGCTGGGATTACCTGTTGCAGCATCTATCTTTTTTGAGGTTACACTCTTCGCTGTTGTAGCTGTTGCCTTAGCGCCTCTGGGTTCATTGGTTGTTGCTTCTCATCAAGTTGCCATCAACTTCTCTTCGTTGATTTTTATGTTACCTATGAGTATCGGTGCAGCCGTATCAATTCGAGTCGGACATACTCTGGGTGAAGAAGATGTTAAGGGTGCAGCTGTCGCGTCGCACGTGGGGCTATTTTTTGGTGTTGCAACGGCATTAATGACCGCAGCTTTTACATTGATATTCCGCGAACAAATCGCGTATCTATATACTGATAACAGAGAAGTAATTAACTTGACGATGCAATTGCTGATCTTTGCGTCTATTTATCAATGTACCGATGCGATTCAGGTGATCGCTGCAGGCTCACTGCGTGGATATAAAGACATGAATGCCATATTTGTCCGAACCTTTATTGCCTATTGGCTGCTTGGTTTACCGACCGGATATGCGCTGGCAATGACAGACTGGATTGTCGAGCCGATGGGAGCTAAAGGTTTCTGGATAGGTTTTATTGTGGGTTTAAGCTCTGCAGCCATAATGCTGAGTTTCAGATTATTGTGGATACAAAAACAGGATGAGCAAATTCAACTGGATTTTGCGTCTAAGTAATTTGCTTTACAACAATAGATTAAAGGTCAGCAATTGCTGACCTTTTTCATATGCGGTTTAGTCGTTTTCACTTTCTAAATAGGTATCTTCTAACCCTGCGATTACGCTCTGATACGTGTCGATTTCACACACAAACACGACGATTTTCTCTATAAAGCTCATAATGTGCTCCTACTCTTTCAAGCCGTGAACATGCATACGACCTGCAATCAATCCCATGCTGTATCCATGATCCAACAATGCCTTGTTCATGGTTAGGCGTTTAACTGCAAAATGCTCTGGTGGTGCAATCACCCGTATGTGAGCGTCTTTCGGTGGATTACGAATAAACTCAAGCGAACCATTATATTTTTCAGCTCGCGCGGTGACGGCTTTCGCCACTTCCGGATAGCGAGCAAAGAGTTTTTTCATCATCCATTTGCTTTTCACTTTCGGCATTTCGTAACTTTCTGGGTGTGAAAGTACGACGGTAATATCTCTGGCTCCTCGACGATAAGCTTCTTTAACTGGAATGGAATCTGAGACACCACCATCGGTATAGCATTGCCCATCAAAACAAGGTGTTTTTTTATATACGAGTGGCAACGCTGAAGTCGCCTCTATTGCCGTAACAAAATTTTCTGGTGTTACTTGATAGTAGTCCGGCTTACCTGTTTGGATATTTGTCGCGGCAGCATAAAACGGTACTGAAGAAAAAAGAGCCTCTTCATTAATGGGATAACGTTTATTCGCTTCATCAAGCAACCAGCGAACATCGACCAAATCACCACCTTTTAAAAAGCGGCGCGGATTATAGAATTCGCTACTGGTAGCAAGTTGCGTAATCACTTGGTAACTGCGTAACGGTTGATTAGACAAATAGCTGACAAGATTAGAAGCACCAGCAGAAACACCCATTACAAAATTATATGGGCGGTGGCTTAGTTCCATAAACGAATCAAGTACGCCGCTAGCAAATATGCCACGCATCGCCCCACCTTCTACTACTAACGCTTTCTGTCCTGGCATTATTAAACCCTTATTATTGTTCTAACCGTATAAAGATAAATCTTAGTGGTTAAGCTCGCAAATGGGTTTGATTTATCAATTGGATAGATATTACCGATTAAGCAGTAACTTCTTTAGCTGTAATCAGTTTCGTCGACTTGTTTGCTTCGAGACGTGGGCAGTTTGCGCATAGTGACCGTCCTTCACATTTATAGACCAGACAACAACTGGTTCTGACCAATTTTAATTTGTTGGTGGTGCTATCAATTTTGAGGTTACTGATATGCTTTTGTGGCAAATCAAAGGCCTCTAACCAAAGTTGCGCATGTCTAAGGATGGTGGTGTTTGAGTAGCTTGGTCTGATTTCTTGTAAACGTACTAAACAATTTAACAGATGATCAGCAAGTAGATGATGCGTGAAACCCGGACGAATTCTTCCCCACTGATTGATAGCATCCCTATAAGTTTCAAACAGATGAGATAATTGCTGCCCCGCTTTTTTAATCAGTGTTGCGCGACAAGCATGTGTCCATTCATGATCTCTAAAGTTAAACCCTGCGATAAAACAGCTCTGTTTGTTTTGAGAAATGGTTGAAACGTCTGGTAGTGCTCGCTGTGTATAAATCGCGACAAAGGAAACAAAAACTGGCTGCCAGCAAAGCAAATCCCATGTGCGAGTTAACCAATACGATGGGCCAGCTTCTGGATTCCGTTCGGCGAGTTCATTGTAAAGCCGCTCAATCGACTCAGGACTTAAAGAATGGGCCGGCTCTTTGAATGTAGTTGTCTCTTCAAGACAGCCATCCAAGTATGGAGTTATCTGTCTGGCATGAAGGAATAATTTTTCGAAATGTAGAGTGGATAAACCCATTGACAATACCTGTACCATTAAGAATTCATCAAATAGTATCCATTATCATTACCATGTGCGAACTATTATCATTACAATAAAATGGCCTATAAATAGGCCATCTCTTAAGAAGTTTGGTTGTCTTTTACTTTGCGTAGCTGCGTTAAATACTTTATCCAGCTTTTTGCTTCTTCTGATGGCTCAAGATTGTTGGCTTTCTTCGCTTCAATCAATGCTGGTTCGAGCTGGTTAAGTTTATACAGAGCCTTGGTTCGGGCTAAAGCAACTTGAGCTTGTTTGCCCTTCTCTTTGACATTATCCAACTCAGATAATGCATCATCATAGCGGGCTTGTTGCATGAGTATCTGAGCAATATTCCAGTGGTATTTCGCATCGAATTTAGAAGCTAATGCCCAAGCATCGATTGCTTTATCCCACTCTTTTGCTTGTTGCCAGTAATAAGCACGCTCAGTGATTAAATCCACATTCGTCTGCGCTTCTTTCAAGTGCTCTAATACAAGCCCTGCACGCTCAGGAATACCGTTATGCGCATAAAGCTGAGCTAATAAACGTAAATCCGCATCACTCAATTCGATTTTTTGCAATTGAGCTAAACCTAAACTGCTTAATGCATCTTTTTTCTTGCCGGTTCGCAGCTCCAAGTTAACCAGTTGCAACCACCAGTTACTACGTTGTGGCTCCAGATTAATCAGCTTCTTAAGGGTTGGAATAGCTTGCTCCCAGCGCTCAAGCTGAAGCTGCGCTCCCAGCTTAACCGAAAGTGGAGTCACGCTATCCGGCTGTTTGAATTTGTCATATTTAGAGATTGCAGCCAGTGTTTTTTGCCACTGCTCCATCTGGTAATGAACTTGCGCAATTCGCAACCATAGTTCGCTGGCGTTCTGGGTCGTTGGTATGTTTTTGCTTAACTGATAGTAATGAGGCAACGCTTGCTTATACTGCTGATTCATCAGAAGCAGGTCTGCTAACATACGCTCTGTTAGCCAACCTTGATCATCTTTGAGTTCGCCACTTGCAACTGCTTGTTCCAAAGCCGTGATAGCCGGTTTGAGCTGTTCATTCTGCCAATAGAAAACACCAAGCATTCGAGAAAAGTAAGCCTTGTCATAAGCTCGGGAAACATCGGCTGTTCTAAGCGTTTCAATCGCCTGAGACAGTTTGTTCTCTTGCGCCAACTGATTGGCTTTCAGCGCTTTATTGGCTGCATACTGACTCAATTCCGCAGCAACACTCCAAGATGCGGAACTTATCAGTAATAGACAGATGATCATTCGTTTCATCATTTGGCTAACTTAAACTCCAATTTCACAGATTGTCCGGGTTGAGTAACCGCTTTGCCATCTACTAGTTTAGGCTGATACTTCCAGTTTCTTAGCGCACGTATCGCTTCACGCTCAAACACTCGCTTAGGTTCAGCTTCCAGAACTTCGATATCTGTTGGTTGCCCTGTTTCGTCAATGGTAAAACTCATCACCACATAGCCTTCAATCCCCCTAAGTAAAGCGCGGGCTGGGTATGTTGGCTCGACACGATGCAGCGGCATCGCTTGTTGATTCGCACCAATATCACCAAAGGTTGGTGCGTTGATAGCAATACCATTGATCGCTGTATCTAAACCTAATGATGGAACACTCGAAAGCTGAGAACTGTTTGCTACAGCAGTCTGCTTTTGCGAAACCGGTGATTCAGGAGGCGGATCTGGTAATTCTGGTAGTTCTGGAACACTTCGTTGTCTTCGTTGCACTTGATTTTCTTGCTCTAACATCACCATGTTGAAGCTAAGAGGTTGGCTCGCTTTAGGTGCGCCTTGATTACCGTTATCAACCATCCAAGCCATAAATGCGAACAAGCTGAGAGAGATAAGTGCAGCTATCGGCGTCGCGAACAATAAACGCAGCATCAACGCTTCTCCGCGGCAAGTGCAATACTTTTAACCCCTGCACCTTTGGCTGCATCCATTACTTGTACGACGGTTCCGTTATAGGCATGCTCGTCAGCCTGAATCACCAATGAAGCTTCAGGTTGCTCCAGCAACAGGTGCTCTAGTGTTGCCTGCACTCTTTCTACATCCACTTGTCGTTTATCAATAAAGATGTCGTTCGCGGAGGTAATTGCTACGAAAATACCAGCATCTTTTTGACTGACCACATTCGAAGCCGTAGGACGGTTAACTTCCACGCCTGATTCACGAACAAATGAACTCGTCACGATGAAGAAAATCAACATGATAAATACGATATCCAACATTGAAGTGAGGTCTATTTGAGCCTCTTCTTGCTGGGATTGACGTCGACCGAGTCTCATCGTTGACTCCTTAAAGATTTTTCTAATTTCATTTCTAACAGACGACAGGTTTTCACTAAACGAGCGTGAACAAACATACCTGCTAACGCAGCAACCATACCAGCCATAGTCGGCAGTGTGGCCAGTGAAATACCTGACGCCATTAATTTTGGATCGCTGCTGCCTTGAGTTGCCATCACATCAAAGACTGAGATCATCCCCGTCACTGTGCCTAGTAAACCCAGCATTGGACAGATAGAAACCATCACTTTAATAACATTAAGATTCTGAGTTAATGCGATGTGTGCTTGCCCAATCCACCCTTGCTTAATGGCGTGAGCATGCCACGAGTGATGCTCACTGCGTTGATGCCATTGCTCAATCCACTGTTTACGCTGCTTAGGAAAAGTAAACACCAGAAAAAGAATACGCTCGATAACCAACAACCAATACACCGCAACAACCGCAGCCAACCACCACAATACTGCGCCACCCTGATCCATAAACTCAGTCAGTGGTAAAAACAGATCATTGAGTGGCATTAACCAGTCAGCTTGCATTTTCAACCCTTACGCCGCATTGACCATTTTCGCAGAACCGGTTTCGCTGCTTTCACGTTCAGCTTGCTCTGCCACTAAACCAATACCCTGTTTTTCCAAAATATTGCGTATGTTCTCTGCCTGAGTACTTAAAATATTGTGTGCAAGTAACAGCGGCATAGCAGCAACAAGGCCTAATACAGTTGTTACTAGTGCCATCGAAATACCGCCCGCCATCACTTTAGGGTCGCCATTACCGAACTGAGTAATTACTTGGAAAGTTTCGATCATACCGGTTACGGTACCAAGCAAACCAAGCATTGGCGCAAGTGCTGCCAGCAGTTTGAGCATTGACAAACCTTTTTCTAAACCTGTTTGTTCATCAACAACGGCTTCTAAAAGACGCAGTTCTAAAGCTTCAACGCTGCGATGCTTTTCTTTGTCGTGAACAGAAAGAACTCGACCCAGCGGATTGTTTCCGGGTTGCTGTGGATTTTTAAGCTGTGCGGAAATCTTTTGACGAGCAATAGCCAGTGAAGCACCACGATATAGAGCAATCACTAAACCGATAGCCAATAGCACAAGTATGATTTTTCCGACTACACCACCCGCTTCAAGACGCTGTTCAAGCGTAGGCGTCAAGGCTAACTGTTCTAGCAGAATGCCGTGTGACGGATCCATAACAACAAATGAAACATTGCCGTTTTCTAAAGCTTTTAGCGAGTTCAGTGTTGGTGCATTTTCAGGCTGAATCGAATACGCGACAGCATCTTTGCGACCATTATTCCACTGCAAATAACCTTGCTCTGAAACCAGTCCAAAAGATCCGAGACGGGTAGCTTGAACCGTTTGTTTGCGACCTTCACCATCAATCAAGGTTACGTTTGTGGTAGAAGTTTCACCACTTGCTGTAATCTGCTCTTGCATCGCTTGCCACAAACCCGTCAGCTGTTTCATCGAAGGCAAAGATTTAGCGGCAACGATATCTTCAATTACGCCAGCATTGATTTGGCGATCAACACCTGTCACTGATTGCGAAAGATCCCCTTGGATTTCTTTCGCGTTTTGACGAACAACACCAAAAATTTCGCCGAGACTCCCCGTCTCCAGACGCAGTTTTTCTTCTAAACGAGCCAGCGAATCTTCATTTTTAGAAAATTCGGCAGAAAGTTTGTCCGCTTGGCTTTGTAGATTGTTTCGCTTCGCCAACAACTGAGCTTTTTTATCCTTCAGTTGTTGTTCAGTAAGCTTGAACTCCGCTTCACGTTTAGCATCGTGATTACGTTGAACTGTATTTTCTGTTTTCGCTTGGCTAACAATATCCGTCGCAGCAACTGCAGATGCATTAGCACCAATCAATAACGCAGCGCAGAGTAACGGGGCAAATTTGTTGTTCATATTAGTTTGCCTCCGCATTAACAAGTGATACAGGCAGAGTAATTAGCGTTGGCGCGATTTGTTTCGCCGCTAAACTATAAGTTGTATCAAGGTCTGATTTATAACTGCTTTCAAGCGGTTGCCATTGCTTCTGCGCTTGATTCCAAGTCCAGTATTGGGTTGCATTTGGATTACGGGCAATTAAAGCCACTCGACCAAGATAGAGAATATCAGCATCGACTGACTCATTGTCAGTTAAGCTAATTTGTCCTTTATAAGAACCAAGCTTACGGCCGTAATCCATTTCGATTTGGTAGGCTTCGAGAATTCTTCTGAATTTTTCAGCATCGCTGACATCTGCTCTTGGCATAAGAGACTTTAACTGCTCAAGACGATCAGTACGCGCTTGTAATCGGATAGGTTTGTCTTGCTCAAGAATGGTCTGCAAACCATCAATCATCTGGTACATAAGAGGCACAATGCCCTGACGAGTATCTTTGATCTCTTCAATTTGTTTATCCAGACTCACCATTTCTTGTCTCTGGTTATTCACCAAAGCCTGCAAGTGATTTCGATACACTTCTAAGTTTTTTACTTGCTCACTTAGCTGTTCAATTTCAGCCTGCAGTTCGATTGCAGAATTTGAACTTTTATCGATTTTCTTTTGACTCGCAGCAGAAGCTTCGTTGGTTTTATTTTGAATCGCTTTTGCGTCATCCAGCGTATTGGCGTGAATGGGCAAAGCTATTGATGCAGAAATAAGGATAAAACTGGATTTTAGAAAATTCATCATGTTAATCAGATAGCGCGTTGTTGTGTTGGGATGTTAATGATAAAAACTCTCATTATCAACTGTAATTTGAGATATCCGTTCTTTTTACTTACAAAATTTATGGCTATAGACAATATGTGCTGAATTCGCAGCGATGGAAAGCGTTTAAAGACAATAGAGATAAGTTATGGCGTTAAGAATGAAAAAAGGTGGCATGAACCACCTTTTTATATCCTCAAACTTTAGTAGCTTAATCCGGTAAGCTTAGCTACATGAATCATTTGATTACGTAGGTTTGCAGTGATTTCGTCCAAACGCTGCTTTTCTTCTTCCGTAAATGGATGAATGAGAATCTTCTCTACCCCATTCTTACCGATGACAGCAGGCAAGCTCAAAACAACATCTTTGTAGCCGTATTCACCACGTAATAGTGTACCTACGGGCAGCACCGAATGTTCGTTGATCATGATTGCCTGAATAATACGGAATACACTCGCAGCGATACCATGAACCGTATTATTTTTGCGTTTGAAGATTTCAAACCCCGCTTGCTTTACCGATTCCAACAGTTCATCAGCGTCAATGCGAGGAATATTGTTTGAATCACAGTAGTAGTCAGCAGGTTGCCCAGCAATGCTGATCAAACTCTTAGGTGTAAAACACTCACTGCCATGTTCGCCTAGCACGTAACCAAACACGTTTTTAGGATCTAAATTGACACGGTGAGCCACAATCGCCATCAAACGAGCTGTATCAATAACACAACCTGCAGAAATTACGCGCGAAGGACTGTAACCCGTATTAGCCACAATACTATGAGTGACAATGTCACAAGGGTTAGTCACCACAATAAGTATTGCTTTAGGTGCAACACGCTCTATTCTCTTCGCAATATCGACACCAATCTTTGCGTTGATTTCAGCCAAGTCCATACGTGTCTGGCCCTGTTGAATTTGCGCACCTGCGGTAATGACCACGATATCAGCACCAATCAACTCCATGTAATCATCGGTTGGTGTAATACGGGTATTTTTGGAGAAAGTTAGCGCCGCTGTGTGTCTGAAATCGAAAGCTTCGCCTTCTGCTCGTTTCACATCGCGGTCAAGAATAGTCAGCTCACTAACACTACCTAAGGTTAATAAGTAGTTACAGATACCTACTCCAACAGCTCCAGCACCAATAACACCAATTTTCATATTCGTTCCTTGAACAACTTAACAAGATCAAATTTAGGATTGTAGATTTTACTAGTATTAGCAACATTCATTCCAATTATATTTTGCAATATAGCCATATTATGGCTTTATTGGCTGCAATATCGCTCTTTTATAGTTCATTAATCAACCACTACGATCCAGATTGGTGCAACGGTTCTGTCCTTTATAAGTGTGATTTAAGTCACCTGATCCATAAATCTTTAACCTTAGTGACATTTTTCGTCCACCTACGTGAAACATTTCTTCGCCACCATAGCATCAAACGAAACACAAACAGTATCGTTCGAAACTTAACAAGGAATAAAGTCAATGAATAAGCTATGGGTAGCAGGGTTGCTTTCGGCAACAGTTTCAGGAACTTCATTTGCAGCGACTGAAATTACGTGGTGGCACGCAATGGGCGGACAACTGGGCGAAACAGTAAACAAAATCGCTTCGGACTTTAACGCTTCACAAACCGAATACAAAATCACGCCTGTATTTAAAGGTTCTTACACAGAAACATTAACCGCGGGTATTGCTTCGTTTCGTGCAGGCCAATCGCCAAACATTCTTCAAGTGTTTGATGCTGGCGCAGCAACGATTATGAATGCTCCGGGCGTAGCTAAACCTGTTCAGGACATCATGATTGATGCCGGTTTCCCATTTTCTGCACAAGACTACTTAGCGGGTGTTCGAAATTTCTATGCGGACCAAAACGGCAAAATGGTCGGCATGCCATTTAATAGCTCTACGCCTGTTCTTTATTACAACAAAGATATCTTAGCGAAAGTCGGTGCCGAAGCACCTAAGACTTATGAACAGCTAGAAGCATTAGCTGAAAAGCTAAAAACAAAAGGCTATGTCGCATTTTCGGAATCACACACGCCTTGGATCATGTTCGAGAACTTCAAATCTCGTCATAACCTACCTCTAGCTGATAAAGAAAATGGCTATAAAGATCTGTCCTCAAAAATCATGTTCAACACCAAAGACATGGTGATGCATTTCAGCAAACTTAAAGAGTGGTCGGACAAAGGTTACTTCAAGTATTACGGCAGTGACTGGGACGCAAACCAAACACCATTCGAACGTCAAGAAGTAGCTATGTGGATGGGTTCTTCAGGTTCATTCGGCGGCCTACGTAGTCGCGTCAAGTTTGAGCTGGGCACCACTTATCTTCCTTACTGGGAAAAACTCAATGACAAAGGCGTTCATACCTTTATTGGCGGCGCAGCGCTATTTGCCATGAGTGGTCACAGTAAAGAACAAGACAAAGCTGTTGCGAACTTCTTTGCTTACCTGACCAAGCCAGAAGTACAAATGTACTGGCATAAAACAACAGGATATGTGCCTGTTACCAATGCCGCTTACGAACTGACTAAGCAATCTGGTTACTACAACGAGCAACCAGATGCGGAAGTGGGCGTTAAACAGCTGAGCTTAGCTTCAGGCGAATGGAACAAAGGTTATCGTCTAGGTTTCTACCCACAGATTCGTGAAGTAATGCACCGTGAATTCGACAACATTTTCGCGGGTCGTTCAACCGTTCAGGCGAGTCTGGACAAAGTGGAAGACGAAAGTGACAAACTGCTGGATCGTTTTTCGCGCACAGTGAAATAACTCTGAACCAGCCCACTGGACATTAAGTTCAGTGGGCATTTCTTTTTATTTATTGGACAAAGCTTGTGGAACGTCGACAACAATTTTTTCACTCTCCAATGCCCTACTTTTTGCTTGCTCCGCAAATCGCAATTATTGCTATTTTTTTCGTTTATCCAGCAGCAAAAGCCGTTTATCTCTCTTTCATGCTTGAAGACCCTTGGGGCATGTCTTCAACGTTTGTCTGGTTTGAAAATTACCAAATTCTTTTTCAATCTTCAGACTATTTAGAATCTCTCGGATTCACTCTCATTTTTTCAATCCTAGTCTCGTTTTTGTCACTAGCGATTGCACTCCTATTAGCTGTTAAAGCCGACAATATTATTCACGGACAAAGCGCTTATAAAGTCACACTCACGTGGGTGTATGCGGTTGCGCCCGCCATCGCAGGTATCATAGGTGGTTTCTTATTTAACCCACACATTGGCGTTCTTACTGATTTCTTAGAACATCTGGGTTGGACATTCAGCGTACAAACCGATCCGCTTGATGCCACCATTGCGCTCATTTTGGTTTCGGTGTGGAAACAGGTTGCGGTGAACTTTGTTTACTTTCTCGCAGGTCTTCAGTCGATTTCGTACGCCGTAAAAGAAGCAGCAACACTGGATTGCGTCAGTGACAGCAAACGATTCTGGACCATTACCTTCCCGCTTCTCGCGCCAACCGGATTTTTCCTGCTGGTGATTAACCTTACCTACGCATTCTTCGACACCTTTGGCGTTATTGACACTTTGACAAATGGCGGGCCCGGAGGCTCAACCACTTCTCTGGTTTACAAAGTCTACCGTGACGGCTTTGTTGGCGCAGATTTAGGCGGCAGCTCAGCACAGTCTGTGGTGTTGTTACTACTGGTATTGGCATTGACCTTTATACAGTTCCGTTTTGTTGAAAAGCGCGTGCATTACTAAGGGAATCCAATGAAAAGTAATTCTCTCTCCGATCATTTGATATTGATTCTTGGCGCTCTGTTTATGCTGGTGCCGTTATGGTTGATTTTTGCCAGTTCGACCCATGAGCCTAACGTGCTGGTCAGCCAAGGACTGCAATGGGATATAGGCAACAACTTGTCAGCTGTCTATAGCGAAGCGTGGAATAAAAGCCTTGGTTTTACTGGTGATATCACTGCAAAAACCATGATCTTCAACTCAGTCATCATGGGGCTTGGCTTTGCTATCGGTAAAATCATCATTTCAATGATGGCGGCTTATGCTCTGGTCTATTTCCGCCTGCCTTATGCAAGTGCATGGTTTTGGCTGATCTTTGTCACCCTGCTTCTGCCGCTTGAAGTTCGAATCATTCCCTCTTATGAGGTGGTATCGAGTTTAGGCATGCTCAACAGTTATTCAGGATTAATCCTGCCTCTAATTGCTTCGGCCACGGCCACTTTCTTCTTTCGTCAGTTTTTTAAAACCATTCCGGATGAGCTATTGGAAGCGGCGCAATTAGATAACGCAGGCCCAATTCGATTTTTTATCGATATCTTGTTTCCGTTATCGAAAACCATGATGACCGCCATCTTTATCATCATGTTTGTTGTGGGTTGGAACCAGTACTTGTGGCCAATCATGATGACCACTGATGAGCAGTACAACACCATCGTTATGGGCATCAAACAGATTCTTAATAACATCAATGAAACCAATAGCCCAAGATACGACTATGCCTTTGCCATGGTCATTCTCGCTATGCTGCCGCCTGTATTGGTTGTGGTGATATTCCAACGTTGGTTCGTTAAAGGATTAATTGAAAGTGAAAAATAATAACTCAATGCATCTCGTACATAGCTCTGCGAGCATTAAGCAGGACAACGTAATGTTAGATATCAAACAATTAGTAAAAACATATGAAAATGGCCATCAAGCAGTGAAAGGCGTAGACCTTTCTATTAACGAAGGCGAGTTTTTGGTACTCGTGGGGCCATCTGGCTGTGGTAAGTCTTCGATCTTGCGTTCAATTGCCGGTTTAGAAAGCATTAGCAGCGGTGAAATACATTTGGCTGGGCGCCGCGTGGATACAGAAAAACCAGCAAAACGCGATATTGCGATGGTCTTCCAGAACTACGCGCTTTATCCGCACATGAGTGTATACAACAACTTAGCCTATGGTTTGAAGAATCGCGGCGTTGATAAAAGCACCATAGATGAGAAAATTCAAAAAGTTGCTAAGACACTGAAAATAGAAGAATACCTAGACCGCAAACCAGCAAAACTGTCTGGCGGGCAGCGTCAGCGTGTTGCAATGGGACGCGCGATCGTTCGTGATCCTCAACTATTTTTATTTGATGAGCCTTTATCGAACCTTGATGCTGCTCTTCGTGCGCACATGCGACTGGAGATCAAAAAGCTGCAACGAGAGCTGGGGGTAACCAGCGTGTATGTTACCCATGACCAAGTGGAAGCAATGACGCTGGCAGATCGCATTGTGGTTCTTAAACTGGGTGAAATTGAACAAGTTGGAACCCCCGCCGAGGTGTATCACAAGCCTGCGAGTACTTTTGTTGCGAGCTTTATTGGTAGCCCAGCCATGAACTTTATGCCCGCATCCTTAGTTCATGGTCAGCTGCATGTCGCTGGTAAACAGTTCTTCCTACCTGAATATGAAGGTCTCAGTATGGAGAATCTCACGCTGGGCGTTCGCCCTGAACACGCGGAGATCACTCATTCAAACTCCAGCAGTGATGCAATTACACTGACGCTATCCATTCATGTCGTGGAGCCTCTCGGGCCAAACCAACTGGTTCATGGCAGCATAGACAGCGACGACAGTTTTATTGCCGTGACACCTGAAATGGGTCTGGACAACAACTCTCCGCTGAGTATTTCGGTCTCTCGCACCAATTTTCATCTGTTTGATGAGCAAGGCAAACGTCTCTGCCCTGTCTCTCTTGCTAAACGAGCTATTGCGTAAGGATTGATGTGAGTTTATCTACCAGACAAAAACAGATTTTGGAGTACTTGCAACACGCTCACGGCGTGTTGTCTAGCGACCTACTGTCACAGCGCTTTGATGTGTCCGTTCAGACGATTCGTAAAGATATGAATGACTTGAGCGACAAAGGTATGGTTCGACGAGTTCACGGTGGCATTTCGCTACCCAGTCCAAATGACAATCTATCATTTACCAATCGCGAGTTGATCAACCTCTCTGCTAAGCAAAAAATCGCACAACGAGTAGTAAAAGAGTTGCCCGAGGGCACAAGTATTTTTCTCGGTATTGGAACGACGCCCAAATACGTTGCACAGGCTCTGCTTGATCATCCGGGGCTAACGGTCGTAACCAACAACATCAATGCGGCGTTAACCTTAAGCCGCAATCCGAATATTGCTGTCTATCTGGCGGGCGGCGCTGTTCGCCCTTCCGATGAAGATACTGTGGGTGAAACCACTACCCGCTTTTACCGACAATTCAATATTAAAATTGGAATTTTCGGTGTTGGAGGCTTCAACGATAAAGGACAATTACTGGATTTTACGCCAGAAGAGTCAGGGCTTACGCGTGCAATTATCGAACAAAGTCAACAATGTTGGTTAGTTGCAGACAAAACGAAATTTGGGCGCTATGCTCCCGTTGTTAGTGGTGAACTATCAGAAATGAAGCGACTGTTTGCCGATGAAGCCACCAATGAATTTATGACGTTATGCCACTCCCACCAAGTCGAACTGGTGGTTGCGTAAAACTCTTCAGCTCTCGTTTTCAATAAAGGAATTTGTATGTCTCTGATCGTTGTCGGTCACAGAGGTGTTGCAGGCACCTATCCGGAAAATACTCGTGTGAGTGTTCAAGCCGCTATCGATATGGGTTTATCGTGGGTCGAAGTTGATATTCAACCCACTAAGGACAACATACTTATCGTTTGTCATGACCACACCATTAATCGTTGTAGCAATGGTAAAGGTCGCGTGGATGCTTATACCCTTACAGAGCTCAAGAGTTTCGATTTTGGCGGGTGGTTCTCTGAGCAATTTGCAGGTGAAAGCATAATGACGCTGGATGAGTTACTTGAACTGGCGCAGCAGAACCAGTTAGGTTTGAATCTCGAAGTGAAAGTGGATAAACACGATGTCACCAGTGTGGTTTCTCAACTCAAACTGCAATTGGATCAGCACCCTATCGCTAAAGAGCAGATTGTGTTGTCGAGCTTTAGCCACGATATCATCCGAGAACTACACCAGCACTGCTCTGGCTATAAATTGGGTGTATTGAGTGAACGTTTATCTGCAAAAGACAAAACGCTGCTTGATGAAGTGAGTGCCTTTAGCTGTAACCTGAACTACAAGTGGATCACTGAAAAACACATTCAGTATTTGAAACAACACCAATACCAAATTTGGTGTTATACGGTCAATGAAGCAGAACGCTTTCCACATCTCGACAAAGTCGATGCTATATTCTCTGACTGGCCAAGTCGCTTCATTTAACTGAAATCGTTAACTGATTATTAGCTTGCAAAAACGCCCGCGATTGCGGGCGTTCTATTAATTTAAAGTTGCTGAATAATTACGAGAACAGCGACTTATCTACTTTGATGATCGCTTTACGCACTGGCATCGGTTTGTTATCCGTTGCTACCAACGGACGATGAGGCTGACCTGGGTAGAAAACAATAAACTCACCGGCAGTAAGTGATGCAAAGTGTTCTTCCTCTAATTGCTCACTGAATGCGAGATCTTTTTCAGCAAGGAAATCTTCATCCAAACCTTTAAATGGCGTTAGGCTGTAGCCAAACGATTCTCTGCCTTCAAGCAGGATCTGCACATCTAAATAACGACTATGGCATTCAGATTTTCTTTGTTCTAAAAGCTGAGTGTGGTCATCCACCAGCATGAAGAATACATTGGAGCCATCAATTTCGTGACGACCATTTTCAATCGGAGTTTCTAAACGATCTAATACTGATGTAATAATTTTTTTAAGTTCTGGCGCTAGAAAGCCAGCAAACTCAAGGTGTGACGTTTTACCTACAAACACGACAATAATCCTATATAAGTGTTACAACTGCACGCAGTTTACCGCTATCCACCAAAACAAAACGTGATAATTGAAACATTGTTTTAATTTAAATTAAAAGCTAACGATTGTTTTCTGCTATTCTGATGTAGGTCAATCACAAGGTCAATCTACAACGCATTACACGATATAACTTAGGGGCAAACGCAAAAACGCCAATCAACAAATGATTGGCGCTCGAAAGATTATCGGCAGAGCAAACAAATATTAATCAAGCCATGCGCTTAACATCCAGATCAGCTTTTCTTGCTCGCGGATATAGTCACTCATTAATGCAGCAGTACCTTCATCACCCACTTCTGACGCGTAACTCAATACCTTGCGTTGCTGTCCAATCAGTAGGCTGAAGCCTTCCACTAGCCCTTTCATGGTGCTGTCGCCATCTGTAGCATTGATGTGTTCGCTAATTTTTGAACGCTCTACATACTGGCTAAAGCTATGTAGTGGCTGAACTTCAAGTGTCAGGATACGTTCTGCGATTTCATCAATCTTCAGTTGTAGATCAGTATAGATTTCTTCAAATTTTGCATGTAATTCAAAGAACTTTTTACCTTTAATATTCCAATGATAACCACGAGTGTTCATGTAAAACACCTGATAGTTAGCCAATAAATTATTCAATGCTTCCGCGAGTTCTAGGCTCTGTTCTTTATCGAGACCAATAAGATTCTTTTTCATAACATCACCTCTTATGTTGATATTCTTTGCTTCGTTGAGAGAATAATAAGCGCCGGTGATGTTAAATAGAAATCGTATAAATCCATTAATTCAATAGGAATATCCTATTGAATTAGGCTCTCATTTTTGCACCGCTATCGATAGCAGCATTACTTTTCGAACATTTCTTGATTTAACTCAGGGCTAAGCGAAGCGTCGAGAGGCATGGTACATCTCCTGTTTTCCTTAGAGATTATGTTATGCCTGTTATTAACGATCAGCGTCTTATTGAACACTTTCTAGAAATCATCCAAATCGACAGTGAGTCAGGAAAAGAGAAGGTATTCGCCGATATCCTTTCAGCTCAACTTGAAGACCTTGGATTTGAAGTGCACAAACTTCCTGTTCCTGAGAGTGTTTCAAACGGCTACAACATCTATGCTCGTCTAGAAGGTTCGCTTGCTGGCAGCACAGTTTTCTCATGCCATATGGATACGGTAAGTCCGGGAAATGGAATTCAACCTGTCATTGAAGATGGCATTATCCGCTCTGCGGGTAACACTATTTTGGGTGGTGACGACAAATCTGGTATCGCTGCAATTCTTGAAGCTGTTAAAACTCTGAAAGAAGAAAATACTGCGCATCAAACTCTTGAAATCGCTTTTACCGTTCATGAAGAAGGCGGCTTAATGGGTTCAAAACACTTTGATATGAACTACATTCAGTCAGACAAAGCGATTGTCCTTGATACTGGTGGCCCAATTGGCACCATTATTACAGCGGCACCTGGTCAACAAAAACTAAAAGTAACTGTTCACGGTAAACCTGCACACGCAGGATTAGCGCCAGAAGAAGGTATCAGTGCGATTTCCGTTGCTGCGGATGCCATTACGCAAATGAACTTATTGCGTATTGATGAAGAAACCACAGCTAACATCGGTATGGTAAACGGCGGTTTGGCAACAAACATCGTAATGCCTGAACTCACCATCGTTGCTGAAGCACGTTCTCTCAATAACGAAAAACTGGCAGCTCAGGTAAAACATATGGTTGATACCTTTGAGGCTGTTGCGGAGAAACACGGAGCAACGGTAGAGATTGATTCTCATCGCTCTTACAACGCCTTTGTTATGGATGATAGTCACCCACACATCGCGACTATCAAGCAAGTGTTCGAGTCTATGGATATTGAGCCTAGAACCAAGAGTACAGGCGGCGGTAGTGATGCGAATAACTTCAATGAAAAAGGTTTAACTACGGTTAACCTGTCAACGGGCATGTCAAAAGTACACACCACCGAAGAGTTCATCGCGGTTGCGGATCTCATCAAGATCAGTGAATTCATCAAAACCTATCTGACGCGTTAATAATAATTGCCAATGATAAGCAAGAGCCCAGTTTAACTGGGCTTTTTAGTCTCTGCTGTGGCCGATGAGGTAAGTTTAATCATCGCAACAAATACGATAATCATGGTCGGATATCGCGAAATTTCGACCACCAAAGACAAAATACCACTCGAAGAGACCTGATCCGCAAGGTAGGAGATCAGCATATACACAGCGGCCAATATCAGCGTAAACAATAAACCTTGAAACAAAGTTAGATACTCTCTTTGATTCTTTAAAGTAGTCGTAATAAGCGCCATAACGATCAATACCACTAACCAAGCGGAGAAAACAGGCAGTTGCCAGTAGTAAGTAAAAATTGCGGCAACTAAACTGATCCCCCACCAAACACGGCGAGAGCTCATAATGGTGCGAGCTTTCACAGTTCTCTTGATGTCGAAACGAATGATATTCCAAGTAATTAACAGACCGAGAAACACACCTACAGCCATGTCCGTTAGAAATGCACTTCCTGAATAGAACTTTGACAGTATCAACCAAACGGCAGAAAGCCAGTAAGCTACGCCAAACCAATGACCGCCTAGCCTCTCTTTTTCAGTCATCAGTAAGATACCAATACTGCTCCACACTGCAACGGGTAAGCTTGGAAAACCGTTTCCGTAACTTGATACAAGCTGTAGCGATGGGAGATAAACATGTGGTCGAGGAAGCGTAAAGCCTTGCTGAGCAAACAGACACATCAAGGAAGTAATGCTGATTGCGAAACTTACCTTGTAGCAAACCGATTTGCCGCAACGCCAGTAGAGCAACGGAAAGATAATAATGCCGCAAATAGGTGAAGCGAATAGATTTCCGCTAAACAACAGGTTATGGATAACGCTAACCCACTGTTGTGGCAACTTACTTACCCATAGCTGAAACGCTTGAATCCATTTCAATTCAGTTTGATGGAAACTTGGCGCAGCCTGAATCAAATCGGCGACAATTCTCATTGGCTGATCGGTAGCCCGTTGAAACATCTCTATGGTTGAATCCCATTCTTTGGGATATCGATATTGCTCTGCATCCACATAGAGCGAATCTATTAGCATTGCACTCGACACTTCAACGCCATAGTCGGGAGCAAACCAGACAGGTAATTCATACCCTCCCATTGAGTTTTGGTGTTGATAGGCAATGATTTCTGATGAGCTGACACAATCAAAGAAAATGGCTTTATCGGTATGGCCTAGCTCTTCACCAACCGTAACAACAATGCCGGTTTCTTCCCAAGTTTCTCTTTGGGCAGCGAGTTGTGGTGGCTCACCGGGTTTAATGGTGCCACCGGGAATCGACAGCTGTTTGGTGATGATTTCTTTGACCAGAACAATCTTGTCATCCGCTTTAATCAGACACAAAGCTCCTTTATACGGATTCGCCATATTTGACGCAGCAGTATTTGGCGCAGCAATATCTCCCTGCTCTTGAGCGTAAGCAGGTAATAGGTATAAAAGCCAAAAAGCGGCAATAACTTCTAGCAACCGACGTTGAAACACTAAACTCACTCTACGTTATTTATTCGTTATATTAGCGGTGCTTAACCGATTTTCTCAGCCATGCGATATGAGGCTCAAACCCCGAATCTTCATAGAATCGATGAGCATTTTGATTAAATGCCCAAACCTCTACGAATACTTGTTCAACACCATAATCTATCAAGGTTGTTTCAAGCTTCTTATAGAGCAAGGTTGCGACTCCCTGCTTGCGAAATTCAGGTAAAACATACAATTCATCGATACTGCCCATTGGCACTGGCTTGCTAACTGTAGAGATTAGTTCGCAAAAATGGCCAGTGATAAACCCGATGATCGAATCATTCTGCTTGGCGACATAAACCAGACATTCCGGTGAATCGAGATAGCGCGCAATGCTTTTTTCCTGTTCGATGTCTTCAGCAGTTTTAAAATGCTCAGGACAAGCGGAATGGTGCTCATGATGCAACTCATACATCAAATCATTGAGCATTTCTAAATCATCTGCGCGAGCAGCAACAATCGAAAGGTTGGACATGTTTGTATGCCGTTAAAAAATAAGCTTATTCGGATTTTATAAGATAACGTTCAAAAGAGCACTGCTAACTGCGGTTATTTGAAACTAAAAAAGAAAAACGTCCAATAAAGGACGTTTCTGTTACTAGACGTTATTTACTAGCTCCCGGCCTGCGCAACAACACCAACAAAGGCAGCATGATGATACACACGTACATCATAAAGCGAAAATCTTGCAGATAACCAAAGATAGACGCTTGCTTGGTCACCATGTTGTTCAAGTTCACCAACCCTGCGGTGGTTGAAAGATCATAAACACCCTTCTGAACCGCATCCTGTAACGCTGGGTTGAAGTTGTTGATGTGTTCGGCGTAAACCGCATGGTTAATTTGCACTCGATGCGACAAGTAGGTTGTCACCAAAGATATACCGATACTACTGCCGATGTTTCGAACTAAGCTGTATAACGCAGTACCTTCATTTCGGTAACGAGGTGCTAAAGTCGAAAAGGTTAATGTCGACAGCGGCACAAACACCAAACCCAAACCCAGCCCCTGAACGGTACCTGTCCAGATAATTTCCCAGCGCGTTACGTCTACCGAGAACTTGGTCATCTGCCACAGTGAAACAATCATCAGTAACAAACCAATGGTCACGAGATATCGCAGATCCACTTTTCCGGATAAGCGCCCGACAATCATCATCCCTGTCATCGTACCAAAACCACGAGGCGTCAGTAGCAGACCGACATCCAATACTGGATAACCCATCAAGTTTTGTAAAAACGGCGGCAGCAGAGCCATCGTCGCCAGCAAAATAACCCCAATCATAAAACCGAACAGCAAACCAACCACGTAGTTTCGATCTTTGAACATCATAGGGTCAAGGAACGGCGCTTTATGGGTAAACATATGTACGGCAAACATGTAGAAGGTCAGAACCGCCAAAGAAGCCTCGATGATCACTTCCAGACTCGAGAACCAGTTGAGTGATTCTCCTCTGTCCAAGAACATCTGCAAGCTGCCTATCGCAATACCTAAAAGTGCAAAACCAAACAGATCAAAACGGCGGTCAGGATCGAGTTTGGTCTCTTTGACATAAGCCGCGATACCCAACCACGCCATAATGCCAAACGGTACGTTGATGTAGAATACCCAACGCCAGTTGTAATACTCCGTTAACCAACCGCCTAATGATGGACCTAGGATCGGACCAACCATAACCCCGACACCCCACATCGCCATAGCGGAACCGTGCTGTTCTGTTGGGTAGGTATCAAGCAATACTGACTGTGATAGCGGAACTAAACTAGCGCCGAAAATGCCCTGTAACAGACGGAACAAAATGATTTGTTCCAGCGATTGCGCAGCACCACAAAGCACAGAAGCAAAGGTAAAGCCCACCACTGAGAACAAAAACAAGCGCTTACGACCAATACGTGCAGCCACAAAACCGGTTAACGGCATAGCAATAGCTGAAGCGACAATGTAAGAGGTCAGAACCCATGAGATCTGATCCTGCGTTGCACTCATGGTGCCTTTCATATGAGGCAGTGCAACGTTTGCAATCGTGGTATCAAGCGCCTGCATAATGGTCGCAAGCATCACAGATAGCGTAATAAATGCCCGTTTACTGGATGGCTCTTCTTCCTGCACTTCTTCGACGTGACTATTCATCGTCTAACTCCACTTACAGTGACAGATGACGTTGATGGTGAGTGTCGACAGTGACTACGGCACTTAAACCAGCACGCAATTTAGGCGCGCCTTCTTCTTGCTCTAGCCGAATGCGGATTGGTAAACGTTGCGCGATCTTCACCCAGTTACCCGTAGCGTTTTGTGCAGGAATAACCGAGAACTCAGCACCCGTAGCAGGGCTTAAGCTTTCCACTTTACCTTTCCAAGTAAAGCCCGGTGCATAGTCCACTTTCACTTCAACATCTTGACCGGTTTTCACGTATGTTAATTCAGTTTCGGTAAAGTTTGCTTCAATCCAGATATCTGAATCCGACACCAACATCATTGCTAAGCTTCCCGGTGAAATGTACTGACCTTTCTCCACAACTTTTGTCACCACACCGTCAGCAGGCGCATAAAGGTTTACGTGCGCAAGATCGTTTTCCGCTTTATCTAACGCCGCTACCGCTGCACGATATTTAGGGTGAAGTTCGATTGGTGCGTTTACATCACCACCAAGACTCTCTTCAACCTGCTTTAATCCTTTTTTAAGCGCGTTCACTTCAAGTTCAACCAGAAGCGTATTTTGACGAGCTGAATCATATTGAGATTGAGAGGTGTACTTTTTCTTGAGCAGATCAAGTTGACGTTTTTCTTCTTTCTTCAGGTATTCGTGCTGGCTTTTTGATACTTCAATGTTAGCCAGTTTGCTTTGGTATTCTGCTTTTAATGTCGTTAGCGTGGTCTTTACATCATTCAAATTAGCACGAGCTTGTTCGACAGCGATTTTGTATGACGTCGGGTCAATTTGAAG
This sequence comes from Vibrio sp. C8, assembly GCF_054051265.1. Classification (NCBI taxonomy): domain Bacteria; kingdom Pseudomonadati; phylum Pseudomonadota; class Gammaproteobacteria; order Vibrionales; family Vibrionaceae; genus Vibrio; species Vibrio sp. C8. The sequence goes on along the minus strand of NZ_JBPAOE010000010.1, from coordinate 27,295 downwards.
CAGCAAGTCCCCTGCTTTCACTAACTGGTTCTCTTCCACTGGCACATCAATAATACGGCCAGATACTTCAGAAGTGATGGACGTTTTATCCGCTTTCACATAAGCGTTTTCTGTTTCAACATATCTACCGCCATGCAGGTAAATGGCAACACCGCCTGCCACAGCGAGTAAAGGGACAAGAAAGAGCATAACGGCACGCTTGGTTTTTCGACGCGATTTAGGCACTAATGTTGAAACCGGTTTTTCATGCTCTGGTTTGGAATTAGACATACGAGGTGTTCCTGAAAATTAAGACTTTGGTTTGTTTTCTAAAGAAAGATTGCTATGTATATGATTGAGCGTTTTAACAAACTGCTCGATTTCCTGTTCTGAAAGACCGTCCAGCGCCTCTGCCCAGATACCATTGGCGACACTTTTCACTTTCTTAAGTTGCTCATCCGCTGCTGGCAGCAAATAAATGAGATGAGCACGTCTGTCTGTTGGGTCAGGACGTCTTTCAACAAAACCTTCCTCGACCAGTGAGTCGATCACTCTGACTAACGTCATAGGCTTGATATCTAACACTTCCGCCAAATCGACCTGTTTAACACCTTGGCGACAAGCGATATGCGACAAAGCTTTTGCTTGAGCGAGCGTTAAGCATGTAGAACTCGACGCAGATTCGTAGCGTTTTCGTACGATGCGCGTCACGTCCCAAAGCAAATACCCTATCGATGGAGTTGTCATAACATTACCTATGTTGGATGTTTTTGAGCTTTACAGGATGGTATATGTAACAAGTTATTACATATAGTAAGCATTGCTTATTATATGTAAAGTCTATAAATTCATAGAATTTATGCATTCAACACTAACTATCTGTTTTTAAAAATATTTCAAAGTGTAAATTTTTTTAAGATCGAGCAGATGGAAAGAAAGATGGAAAACGAAGGACAAAAAAAAGTGCCCCGATATCGGAGCACAAATGTTCGTCATGAACTTAGAAGTGGAAATAGATAAACCTATTTCGGTTTAATGTTTACACATGAAGAACCTTCTCCAGTTCGTTCAAACTGGTTGGGTCATCAATGGTAGAAGGGACAGTGTAACTTTCTCCATCTGCAATCTGACGGATAATACGGCGTAATATCTTTCCTGAACGAGTTTTTGGTAGACGCTCCACTACCAAGGCATGTTTAAAGCATGCAACGGCACCAATATGGCTACGAACACTATTGATCAGTTCAGATTCCAGCGATTCTAGATCAACTTTCACACCATCTTTCAACACAACTAACCCTAGTGGAAGCTGGCCTTTGAGTTCATCATGCACACCGACAACCGCACATTCAGCCACCGCTGGGTGAGCGCCAACAATCTCTTCCATCTCGCCAGTCGAGAGTCGATGTCCGGCAACGTTAATCACATCATCGATTCGTCCCATGATGAACAGATATCCGTCTTCATCCAGATAACCACCATCGCCAGAAACATAGTAATCAGGGAACTGAGCTAGATAACCTGTTTCGAATCGATCATGGTTACGCCAAACTGTGGTCAAACAACTTGGTGGTAACGGTCTTTTCAGTGCCACAAAACCCTGTTGATTGGGAGGAAGAGCCTCACCCACTTCGTTCAAGATTTCAACTTGATAGCCAGGAATTGGCTTAGTCGCAGAGCCAGCTTTTACCGGCATTAATTCAATACCTGTCGGGTTACCCGCAATTGCCCAGCCTGTTTCGGTTTGCCACCAGTGATCAATGACGGGCTTATCGGTTTTTTCTTGTACCCATTCTAGCGTTGGAGGATCTAAACGCTCACCAGCCATAAAAATGGTTTTCAGGTGATTCAGATTGTACTTCTCTAAGAGTTCACCATTCGGATCTTCTTTTTTAATGGCACGAAAAGCGGTTGGCGCAGAGAACAAAGCCGTCACCTTGTATTCCTGACAAACACGCCAGAAAGCGCCCGGATCCGGTGTTCTTACTGGTTTGCCTTCGTATAAAATCGTCGTGCAACCATGTATAAGCGGCGCATACACAATGTAGGAATGCCCTACCACCCAGCCCACATCTGATGCAGCCCAAAATACGCCGTCTTGCGGCATATCGTAAATACAGCTCATTGAGTACTTCATGGCAACGGCGTGTCCACCGTTATCACGAACCACACCTTTAGGCTTGCCCGTAGTACCTGAGGTATAAAGAATGTAGAGAGGATCTGTTGCCAACACTGGTACACAGGCATGAGGCAATGCTTTCTCGTACTGTGCACTCCAATCTAAATCACGTTCGTTGTCGAGATCGGCTAAGCATTCAGGACGTTGGAATACCACCACTTTCTCTGGTTTCCAGCGACTATCCATGATCGCTTTATCTACCATAGGCTTGTATGGAATGACCTTATTGATTTCAATACCGCATGAAGCGGTCATGATCACTTTAGGTTCTGCATCTTCAATACGAACAGCAAGCTCGTTCGGTGCAAAACCACCGAATACCACAGAGTGAATTGCACCAAGACGCGCACAAGCTAACATCGCCATTGCCGCTTCAGGGATCATCGGCATATAGATAATCACCCGATCGCCTTTGGTGACACCTTGGTCAGCCAACATGCCAGCGATACGCGCTACAGTGTCACGTAATGCAAAATAGCTATAACGTTGTTTCTTGCCTGCAACAGGTGAATCATAAATGAGTGCGGTTTGGTCGCCTCTACCTTGCTCGCAATGATAATCCAATGCAAGCCAAGATGTATTGAGCAAACCATCGGGATACCAGCGTTCGATGCCGTTTTCGTCTTTCTTTAAAATAGTTTGCGGAAATTCAAACCAATCGATTTTCTGGGCTTGCGCATGCCAGAACGATTCCGGTTGCTCTTTTGCCCATAGATATTCCTTCAAATACGCAGACATTGTGCTTCTCCTTTTTATACCCCAAGTTTTATCGCCAAAGGCAACTTGGAATAATGTTCTGGCTTAACAAGTTTCGATGGTTTCAGCAGGCACTCTCACCCAACCTTCCATTAACACTCGTGCGCTGCGACTCATTACAGCTTTTTCTACTTTCCAGCCGTTTTGTTCAGTCGCACTGGCTTTTGCCCCTACCTTTAATGTTCCGGACGGGTGACCAAAAGTAACAGATTGTTTTTCTCCACCACCCGCAGCCAAATTGACTAAGGTGCCGGGCACGCAAGCCGCCGCAGCGATGGAGACGGCAGCTGTCCCCATCATTGCGTGGTGCAATTTACCCATAGAGAGCGCTCTAACCAGTACATCAACATCTGACTCTAGAACGGTTTTACCACTCGACGATTGATACGTTTTCGGCTTCGCTACAAACGCCACTTTGGGCGTATGCTGGCGAGTTTTCGCCTCTTCTAAATTTTGGATTAAACCCATTTTTAACGCGCCATGTGCACGTATTTTTTCAAACATCGCCAACGCGTTAACGTCGTTATTGATATCATCTTGCAGCTCAGTACCCTGATAACCAATGGCAGAAGCATCAACAAAAATCGTCGGTATTCCAGCATTGATCATGGTGACATTGATCGTACCGATGTCAGGCACAACTAAATCATCCACCAAGTTACCTGTTGGGAACATCGAACCTTCACCGTCCGCAGGGTCCATAAAATCGACCTGAATTTCAGCGGCGGGGAAAGTCACGCCGTCCAGTTCAAAATCCCCCGTTTCCTGAACCATTCCATTAACGATAGGTACATGAACGACGATAGTTTTGCTGATATTCACCTGCCACACGCGCACTTCGACAATGCCGTTGTCAGGAATCCGTGATTCAGGAATGAGATCGGCATGAATCGCAAACGGCCCAATAGCTGCAGATAAGTTGCCGCAATTACCACTCCAATCGACAAACGGACTATCGATAGATACCTGACCGAACAGATAATCGACATCATGTTTAGGACTTTCGCTTTTCGAAACAATTACCGTCTTACTTGTGCTTGAAGTAGCGCCGCCCATGCCATCAATTTGTTTACCATAAGGATCTGGACTACCGATAACGCGCATCAGCAGTTTGTCGCGCGCTTCACCTGCGACTTGCGCGGCTTTTGGCAAGTCATCAAGCTTAAAAAATACGCCTTTGCTGGTTCCCCCACGCATGTAGGTAGCAGGAACTTTGATTTGAGAAGCCATTCTCTATCTCCTACTGCGCTAAGAAATCTTGAGCAAAGCGTTGCAATACACCGCCTGCGTTATACACGTTCACTTCATCAGCGGTATCCAATCGACACGTTACCGCCACATCCAGTTTTTCACCGTTGCTACGAGTAATGACCAATGCCAAATCCACACCCGGTTTAATTCCACCTACCACATCGTAAAGTTCAGTACCATCCAAGGCCAAAGTGTTGCGATTCACGCCGCCTTTAAACTGCAATGGTAATACGCCCATGCCGACTAAGTTAGTACGGTGAATACGTTCAAAGCCCTCTGCGACAATTGCTTCAACACCCGCAAGACGAACGCCTTTGGCAGCCCAATCTCGTGATGACCCTTGCCCATAGTCAGCACCCGCGACAATAATTAGCGGTTGTTTACGCTCCATGTAGGTTTCTATCGCTTCCCACATGCGAGTCACTTTGCCTTCTGGTTCAATTCGAGCCAGTGAGCCCTGCACCACTTCGCCATTTTCCTTCACCATTTCGTTAAACAGTTTCGGGTTGGCAAAGGTTGCACGTTGCGCGGTTAAGTGATCGCCACGGTGTGTCGCGTAAGAATTAAAATCTTCTTCCGGTACATTCATCTTCGTCAGGTATTCCCCTGCCGCACTGGATGCCATAATCGCATTCGAAGGCGATAAATGGTCAGTAGTAATGTTGTCACCCAATACCGCTAATGGACGCATACCTTTTAGAGTTCTCTCACCTGCTAGCGCGCCTTCCCAATATGGAGGTCGGCGGATATAAGTACTCATCGGACGCCAGTCATACAGTGGGCTGCTGCTCTTTTCTGCATCATCCAACTTAAACATCTGAATGTAGACTTGGTTAAACTGCTCTGGTTTAACGTGTTGACCGACGACTTGGTCGATCTCTTCATCACTTGGCCAAACGTCATTGAGATAAATCGGATTGCCATTTGCGTCATGGCCTAACGCATCACGTTCAATATCAAAACGAATGGTGCCCGCTAATGCATACGCAACCACAAGCGGCGGAGACGCCAGAAATGCTTGTTTTGCATAAGGATGAATACGGCCATCGAAGTTACGGTTACCAGACAATACCGCTGTAGCGTATAGATCCCGGTCAATGATCTCCTGTTGAATCACTGGATCTAACGCGCCGCTCATACCGTTACATGTGGTACAGGCGTAACCAACGATACCAAACCCAAGCTGTTCCAATTCAGGGAGCAACCCCGCATCTTCTAAGTAAAGCTTTGCTACTTTTGAACCTGGTGCAAACGAAGTTTTCACCCAAGGTTTGCGAACCAGCCCAAGCTGATTGGCTTTTTTCGCCAGCAAACCAGCAGCAACCACGTTGCGAGGATTGCTTGTATTGGTACAAGAGGTAATTGCTGCGATGATCACTGCGCCGTCCGGCATTTCACCTTCTTTTTCTTCCCACTTACCAGCAATACCGCGATCGGCTAGTTGAGAAGTAGGTAAACGACGATGCGGGTTGGAAGGACCAGCCAAGTTGCGCTCTACGCTTGATAAATCGAACTCCAAAACACGCTCATATTCTGCGTTTTCAAGGCTATCAGCCCATAAACCGGTCTCTTTTGCGTATTGCTCTACCAATGCAACTTGCTCTGCATCACGACCAGTCAGTTTTAGATAGTTGATTGTCTGCTGATCAATATAGAACATACCCGCACTCGCACCGTATTCTGGTGTCATGTTAGAGATAGTTGCACGGTCACCGATGGTGAGATCTTTGGCACCTTCACCGAAGAATTCTAAGTAGCACGAGACCACTTTTTCATTACGCAGAAATTCGGTAATAGCCAGTACGATGTCCGTAGCGGTAATACCCGGTTTACGCTTACCTGTCAGTTTCACACCAACGATGTCCGGTAAACGCATCATTGAAGGACGACCGAGCATCACGGTTTCAGCTTCTAAACCACCAACACCAATTGCAATCACGCCTAGTGAATCCACGTGTGGTGTATGACTGTCAGTACCTACACAGGTATCTGGAAATGCTACGCCATCTTTGACTTGAATCACTGGCGACATTTTTTCTAGGTTAATCTGGTGCATGATGCCGTTACCCGCAGGGATAACACTGACATTCTCAAATGCGGTTTTACACCATTCGATAAAGTGGAATCTGTCTTCGTTACGACGCTCTTCTATTGCTCGGTTTTTATCAAACGCTTCAGGATCGAACCCTGCGTGTTCAACAGCAAGAGAGTGATCAACGATCAGTTGAGTTTCAACCACTGGATTTACTTTGGCTGGGTCACCGCCCTGCTCTGCAATCGCATCACGCAGTCCAGCAAGGTCAACTAAAGCTGTTTGTCCTAAGATATCGTGGCACACAACGCGTGCTGGATACCAAGGGAAGTCCATATCGCGTTTGCGTTCAATAATCTGTTTCAGTGAATCGACTAATGTTTCAGGATCGCATCGGCGTACTAAGTTTTCCGCAAGCACGCGCGAAGTATAAGGCAGCTTTTCGTAAGCATTTGGAGATATCTGATTAACGGCTTCACGAGTGTCAAAATAACTAATCTGGCTTCCCGGAAGCGTTTTTTTATAGGTATTGTTCATCGCTTCTTCCTTCTCACTCTGTCCTATTTGATTTTGTAAGAGTGGCTTTAATGTGTATTAAACAAGACGCTGCACTTTATAAGTACAGCGCCTTTTAGACGGTTAACTGCGTTTTTCGATTGGAACCCATTCTTGATGCTCTGGGCCGGTGTAATCGGCGCTTGGGCGAATAATTCGGTTATTCGCACGTTGCTCGTACACATGTGCTGCCCAACCAGTTAAACGACTCATCACAAATATTGGCGTGAATAGCTTAGTTGGAATACCCATAAAGTGATAAGCAGAGGCGTGGAAGAAATCAGCGTTACAGAACAGGTCTTTTTCACGTTTCATCACGGCTTCAACACGCTCTGAAACGGCGTAAAGTTGCTTATCACCAACGAATTCAGAAAGCTCTTTTGACCAACGTTTGATCAGCGCGTTACGCGGATCGCTTTCTCGATAGATAGCATGACCAAAGCCCATAATTTTGTCTTTGTTCGCCAGCATTCTCAGAATGTTTTGTTCTGCTTCATCCGGAGTCTGCCAGTTCTCAATCATTTCCATCGCAGCTTCGTTTGCACCTCCATGCAGTGGTCCACGTAGCGTGCCGATTGCGGCAGTCACACACGAATGCATATCAGATAAAGTAGAAGCACAAACACGTGCAGCAAAAGTTGAAGCATTAAATTCGTGCTCTGCGTAAACGATAAGCGAGGTATGCATTACCTGTTTGAACAACTCACTTGGCGCTTTATCTGTGAGCATTTTTAAGAAATAACCACCAATTGAATCTTCGCTGCGATCTTCGGTATCAATGCGCACACCGTCGTGGCTGAATCTGTACCAATAGCAGATTATAGCTGGGAACAAAGCTAACATACGTTCTGTAGCGGCAACTTGTTGTGAAAAATCTTGTTCAGTTTCTAAGTTACCGAGCATTGAACAACCAGTACGCATCACATCCATTGGGTGAGCGTCTGCTGGAATTAATTCAAGTGCATCTTTTAGAGGTTGAGGTAAACCACGTAGGCCAATCAGACGCGTTTTGTATTGATCTAATTCAGTTTGGTTCGGCAGATGCCCTACTAACAGTAAGTGAGCGACTTCTTCAAACTGCGCATTGTTGGCTAAATCTGTGATGTCGTAACCACGGTAAGTTAGACCTGTGCCTGTTTTACCAACCGTACATAAAGCGGTGCTTCCAGCACTTTGACCACGTAGGCCAGCTCCGCCTAGCTCTCCTTTAGGGGAATGAGGCATGTTGAACTCCTTTTTTCGCTTTGCTTTGGGCTGTAAAAGCCGACCTCTTTGGATCCACCTCTTGGGTGCTTTAGCTCAGCAGTTTCACGTTATTGGATAATTAGCGAAAACGTAAGCTGTACGTTTTCTATGTTTCTTTGCTTTTTTAAAAGCCTTGTCTAAACACTATTTTCAGTTTTCTTGGGCTTCCCTACTCACTGCAAGACAATCAATAGGGATTTAATTTTTAATTACTTCTACTTGCTAAACAGTTGGTCTAGCTTGTCTTCGTAACTGTGGTAATTCAGATACTCATACAACTCTTTTCGCGTTTGCATACTATCGAGCAGAGCTTCCTGATTACCGTTTTCCAAAATATGGCTGTAAACCATTTCAGCCGCTTTGTTCATTGCACGGAATGCACTGAGCGGGTAAAGCACCATATCGACTTTTGATTTCCCTAGCTCTTCGCAGTTGTACAGAGGCGTTTGACCAAATTCAGTAATGTTGGCAAGAATTGGGACGTGTTTACCTGTTGCTGAATGCAGAGCCGTTGAAAAACGTTCATATTGTTGAAGTTCCGTCATAGCTTCTGGGAAGATCATATCTGCACCCGCTTCAACACAAGCAATCGCACGTTCAATGGCACTGTCCATACCTTCCACGGCAAGCGCATCAGTACGAGCCATAATCACAAACTCTGGGTTATAGCGAGCATCAACCGCGGCTTTAACTCGATCTGCCATCTCTTCCAAACTAACAATGGCTTTATTCGGGCGGTGACCACAACGCTTTTGCGCTACTTGGTCTTCCATATGCACCGCCGCTGCTCCCGCTTTTTCCATTGCTTTAATAGTGCGACCAATATTGAAAGCACCACCAAAACCGGTATCAATATCCACGAGAAGTGGCAAATCACACGCGTTGGTAATGCGGTCAACATCGACCAACACGTCATTGAGTGTGGTGATGCCAAGATCCGGTAATCCGTATGACGCATTAGCGATACCGCCACCAGAAAGGTATATCGCTTGGTGACCTAATTTTTTCGCCATCATGGCGCAATATGGGTTTATAGTACCGACAATCTGCAATGGGTTACTGGTTTTAACTGCAAGTCGAAACTTTGCTCCTGGGCTCAACATGTGATTCTCCTTAATCTAGATCTTTAGCTTCGCTTAGAATCTGTTGTTCTATTAAACGTCGGCTTCTTGATATGTGGCGACGCATCAGCATTTCTGCCAGCTCTTCATCTCTATTTCGAATCGCTTGCAGGATAAATTTGTGTTCGTCCAACGCTTCAACAGGACGAGACTGCGCACGTGGTGACTGGTATCGATACATACGCAGCAAGTGATACAGCTCATCACACAGCAATGAAATCAATTGACTGTTACGGCTTGCCTTTATAATGCGATAGTGAAAGTCAAAATCACCTTGCTGGTGGAAGTAAGACGCACCATCAACTTGATCAATATGTGCCGAATGTGTCGACAATAGTGTTTCTAAGCCTGCAATTTCGATTTCGGTGATATTGCGAGCAGCAAGGCGAGCCGCCATACCCTCTAATGCCTCACGCACTGCATATAATTCGACGAGTTTTTCAGATGAGAATTGAATAACGCGCGCACCAACATGTGGAATACGCTCGATTAACCCTAAACCTTCGATGCGCATTAGGGCTTCACGCAAAGGCCCACGGCTTACTTCAAAACGCTTAGCGAGCTCAGGTTCAGAGATTTTGCTACCGGGAGCAATCTGACCTTCTACAATCGCTTCAATCAAATACTCAGTCAGGTTTTCTGATTTGGTATTTTCTTTGTCGTTGTTGGCTGGCTTTTTTAATTCACTATTCATGTTATCTCTTCATCTTGCTTGTTCAGCGCTCTACTACTTACACGCTCATCAAGGAATGAAGTTACTTTAGCCGATCAGATTGTCGACAATCAAGCCAATTGTCGACAACTTAGACTAAGGTATAACATTAGCGATTGTTTATAAAAGACAGAAAAACACCATAAGCAACTGTATTTAAATGATTAAGTAAAGTATTTACTTTTATGGGGAGAAACTTAATTGTCGACACTACCAATAGAAAACTAAATGTGTCGACAATAAATCAGTGAACAGACCTTTGATATGAGAACAAGGCTTGATAACGAACAAAATCAAAGAAGAGTAAAGTCGACACTAGGAAGGGATTCGAATCCAGGTTTCGCAAAATAGTACCCTTGCATTAAATTGATACCGGCATCTCTCAAGAAAATCATCTCTTCTTTGGTCTCGATACCCTCTGCAAGTGGCGTAATATTCAATTCTGCAAACATAGCTAAACAGTGTTTTATTATCACTTGTTTAACAGGGTCTTTATCGATGTTTCGGATTAACTCCATATCCAATTTAGCGATGTCTGTTTGAAAGCCCGCCATAAGATTTAACCCTGAGTAACCCGATCCAAAATCATCTATCGCCGTTCTGAAACCCAAGTTTTTGTAACACTCAACAATGTGTTTTATGTGTTCATTATCTGTAATTTTCTCTACTTCCGTAAATTCAAACATGATGTTTTCGATTGGGAAGTTATACTCCTTCGCGGCTTCTAACGTAGTACGAATACAAAGTTCAGGTCGATACACAGCATTAGGCAGGAAGTTAATACTCAACACAGAATCAATATTAAGCTTTGACGCTAAAGCAATTGCTTTAACTCGACAAAGTTGATCAAACCGGTATCTGTTTTCATCATTCACCTTCTCAATGACAGAGAAGGCCGATTCATTTTGTGTTCCCCTAACTAGAGCTTCATAACCAAATACCGTTTTGGTCGAGTATTGAATTAATGGCTGAAACGCCATCGTAAAATCAAAACCAAGATCTTTATTCTCTAAACATTGTTTGCATGACATTTTGTTGTGGTCCGCAGGTTCAACTGTTTTATCCATCATATCTTTTAGTTTTAAGACGTTATTTATATTGAAGTTAGCTGCTAGAAGACATTTAAGCAAAACCTATTAGATGTTCGTTTAGCAAAGAGCACAATTTGTATTCATTACCGATTGAACAAGGATTACATACCAAGTAGTTGATATGGCATGTATATGTGGTCATTCGACCTCACTAATTGAAACCCTTTAGAGAGGGCTTCATGATTGGGCGCAAACAAGGAAGAGCTACACAGGTTAACTCTCCCCTATAAACAGCTGACATTAATAACGAATAATCAGTTTAACTAACTTATTAATGTTGACTTAAGGCTTCGTTTGTCCAATCTGCTTTTATGGGCGCAGATAATCGGAAAAATGTTTGCTCAATTCGTTGATGTGTTCCGGACCTATGCCGCAGCAGCCGCCAATTAAACTCGCTCCCTGTTTGTGCCATTTGTCTGCAATTTCTGCGTACACGGTTAGATTGAGATCATCACGGAGTTCATCTAAACCATCATTTGCTGTTGCATCTTTTGTTGTTGGGGGAAATGCGTTGGCATAAACGCCAAGTTGAATCCCTTCGGCATCAAGCGATTCCAACGTCGTTCTTGCAACAATCAAAGCGTCTTCCATAATTTCAGGTTGGCTGCAATTGAACAAAATCGCGTTCACATTCAGTGCAGCCATCGCTTCAACCGCTTGCTTAACCGTCTCACCAGAACGAAGCTTAGGTACTTCCGTTTTCTCACTGTCATCTAGAGTAAAAGAAACCCAAAACGGTTTATTTCCAATGCCCAGCGCCCTTACCTGCTGATAAATCGTAGTGGATTCTGCTATCAGACTCTGAGTTTCCGCTAGCCATACATCAATATGAGCATCGAGCCCTTTGATAAGTGGCGACGCAATTTTTTCAGCATTTTCAGGTTGATAGAGATCTGCACGATAAGAGCCAAACAGTGGAGGAATAGAACCCGCAACTAACGTCTGCTTACCTTCAGCAATGACCGCGCCTCTGGCTACCTTGCCTGCTCTGTCTGCTAGTACCTCAGCTTGAGAATCGAAACACTCTTGTCCGATGTGGAAAGGCACAAGTGCATAACTGTTGGTAGTAATAACTTGTGCGCCATTTTGAATGAATGAACGGTGAACTTCGCCGACAACTTCTGGCGCTTCCATCATCGCCAACGCTGACCATTCTGGTTGACGAAACGGCGCACCACGGCGCTTCAATTCTCTGCCCATACCGCCATCTAATATGGTAACCAACAGCTGACCTGACATACAAACTCCCTTATATTATTTTTAGATGTATAGACGTCTGCAGACTAATATGTCTTGTTCAGCGAATCAATCGATTTTACAAGTTCAAACGGTTATCCCTAAATTAGAATGGAATAAGCAACAGAAAATAGAGCCAGAGCTAAGGTCGACGTTAAGTACATTAAACGAATAGATTGAACAATATCCTCAGGCTCTATCTCCCTAATGCTATCTCCAATCCAAGGTTTTTCGACTAACCGTCCAAAGTAGCTACTTGGGCCACCAAGTTGCACGCCAAGCGCTCCTGCAACAGTTGCTTCAGACCATGCACTGTTTGGACTTTTATGTTGGTATCTGTCACGCCAACCAATTGTGAACGCAGATTTGCCATTGCCCCCTAACAAACAAGCTGATAAGGAAAACAACAGCCATGAGAGTCGAGCGGGAATGAAGTTCGCTAAATCGTCCATTCGAGCCGATACGAAGCCCAACTCTCTGTATCGTTCGTTTTTGTAACCAACCATAGAATCGAGCGTATTGATCGCTTTATAGGCCATCGCAAGTGGAACGCCACCGATAAATAGATAAAATAGTGGCGCAATGACTCCATCTACGGTGTTTTCAGCCACGGTCTCAACTGTTGCTCTGGTGATCTGTTTTTCGTCCAGTTGACTGGTATCACGCCCTACTATGTAGGAAAGTTTGAGTCTAGCTTGTGAAAGATCATGAGTACGTAGTGGGGCAAGCACATCTTGAGCTGCATCTTTTAAGCAGCCTGTCGCGAGTATTGTGAATGCAAGCCATACCTCTACTCCCGTGCCGAGTAGCCAATGGATGCCATAACAAAAATGAATTATCGCCCAGGTAACCAATCCAGCAGTAACCACAATTGATATCCATAAAATCCCGCCGGCAAAGTAAAGCCACACTTTACTTTTGAATATGTGGCGAAGTCGTTTCTCGACATTGGAAATGGCCATACCAATTAACCGAACAGGATGTGGCCAACTTTGGGGGTCACCGATTAGCAGGTCGATAAAGAACGCGGTGATATAAATGCTCAACGCCATCACAAGCTCCGCGCTCTTGCAAACCACTCAAGTAACATTTCTGGTGACTGTGCAAAGTGAACATGCAAGTACATAGCCAAAGTATTGCCAACTTGATAGCCTCCCCGCCACGTTGCAACCACTTCACCTTCATGAACTTTGGTAAGCGTAAATGCCGGTTCCATATCCGTATAAAAATCAGAATAATGAAACTCGTGACCGCGTAACTCATTACCAGAAACACATAACAAAGTGTCTATGTCTGCTTTAGCATTGCAATATCCGAAGCGACTCAGTTTGTTCGTCATGATGCTTTGACCAGATAAAATCCCGACCATGGGGTAGATTTTTTCTTCACTGTCAGACAGCGAACTACCCAGATACATCAAACCACCACATTCAGCATAAATTGGCAAATTGGCTTGATGAGCTGCAAAAATCGATTGCAGCATCGAGGTATTTTTCGACAACTCCTCAGCGTATAACTCTGGATAGCCACCGCCGATATACACTAAATCACATTCAGGTAGTTTAGAGTCAGCCAGAGGGCTAAAAAATAGGATTTCAGCTCCACTGCTGACCAACAAATCGAGGTTAGCTTGGTAATAGAAGTTAAATGCTTTGTCCATTGCCACTGCGACGGTCAGACCTTTTCCCTTACCTTCAATCGTTTGATAAACCGTGTGAGAAGAACCTTGATGAAGTTCAGAACGAGCAACACTAAGCAATCCATCAACATCGACATACTGCTCAATAGCATCGGCCAGCTCATCCCATTGAGAATCCATATTTTGTGATTCTTGCGCAGTCATCAAACCTAAGTGACGAGAAGGAAGTTCAACATCGGGTAGCTTAGGTAACCGACCAAACGCAGGGATATGACAATAGGTTTCTACAGCCTGTTTTAGAAGTTGGTAGTGACCATCGGAGTTAACGTTGTTGAAGACAACCCCTGCAATGCTGATCTCTTTACCAAACTGTTGGAACCCCATAACAATGGCTGCGGCCGATGTCGACATAGCTTTGCCGTCAACAACCAAAATAACAGGGCAAGATAGAGCTCGAGCTGTACCCGCGCTACTACAATAGTATGGATCTGTACCATAGCCATCGAATAATCCCATGACACCTTCAATCACAGCGATATCCGCATTTTGTGTTTGTTGATGGAATAAAGCGTTTACAGTCTCCTCATCGAGCATGAAGGAATCTAAATTATGCGATGGAACTTTGGCAACTTTGCTGTGCCACGCGGTATCAATGTAATCTGGGCCCACTTTAAAAGGCTGAACCTTAAGATCACGACGACATAAGGCTCTTAATAAACCTAATGTGAATGTTGTTTTACCGCTTCCGCTGTTTGTACCCGCTATAAGTAATGCTTTCATAGTCCACTTTCAATTACTTTTCTGAATGGACGGTAGGCGCTTGAAAAGTCGTAGGATCTTGGTGTCAGGAACCTGCTTCTCTCACTCTCTTCCCACCGAAGGAGTTATTGATTGAGTTCAACTTGATTCGTCTTCTGGCTTAGCGTCAACCTTATTGGTCCCTTCCCGTTTTAAACGATAAAACAGTGGTATAACCAAATCGTCAGCATTACAGCAGCGGGGGCTGCGGAGGATTCTCACCTCACTTCCGTAATCCCTTGAGGGATATATACCCGTTCTAGGGCATAACCAAATTGAAATGTTTTGTTTCGATAACTAAAACTACTACATATCTTGTTGCTAAATCTCACTATAGGCTTGTTTCAAACCATGACAATGAATGTTTACAAAACTGTAATCTCCAAGATAAAAACTTGTGAGGCTAACCTGAACAAGTATTTAAAACAGCATCTTACAGAGTCGATGAAAACATACAAATGGTAATTTATTGCTATTGCGGAATTTTCAAATATGTTAATTTGCGCCAGCATTAATTGAGATTGGCGGCGTTGTACAGAAACACGCAACACTTTTGTTTAAGCCCATGTCGTTAAATTAACGAGCTAACACAAATTCAACTCGATATAGCTTTAAGGCAACTAATATGGCGATAAGTGGACAACACGGCGGTAATGTCCTGCAAATGGCAAATCAATTTGGTCTCGCTCCAAGCGATGTCATTGATTTCAGTGCAAACATCAATCCTCTGGGTATGCCCGGAGGATTAAAGCATCTACTTGTAGAAAACTTATCGCGCTTAGAGCAATATCCCGATATTGATTACCACCTGCTGCACCGCCAGTTGGCTCGTCACCATCAGTGTTCACAAAGCCATGTGATTGCTGGCAATGGCGCAACTGAGCTGATATTTCTTTGGGCGCAATATGTAAAGCCCCAAAAAGCACTGCTCGTTGAGCCGAGTTTTGGCGAATATCGCCGTGCGCTCACACGCGTTGGCTGCAAAATCACAAATTACTTGCTGCGTGAAGAGGAAGAATTTCGCGTTACCAAACGTATTCTCACCGCTCTTTCACCGGATCTTGATTGCCTGTTCTTGTGTACACCTAATAATCCGACAGGGCTGCAACCCAATCCGGATTTGCTGATTGAAATCTTAAATCGCTGTGACGTCATGGGCATCAAGCTCTTTGTCGATGAATCGTTTCTCGACTTTATGCCCGAGACTAAGAGTCTTTGTAGACATCTACCCTGTCACTCCAATCTTTACATTTTGCGCTCACTGACCAAGTTTTATGCCTTGCCCGGTTTACGTTTGGGATACATGCTCTCTTCCGATGCAAAGCTTTTACAACAGATTCGAGAACAAAGAGAACCGTGGACAATAAATGCTCTTGCTGCATTGGCAGGAGAGGTACTATTTGATTTCATCACCTATCACCAAACAACCTACGACTGGCTTGCCAAAGAGCAAAGTTATCTATTGGGTGAATTGCAACAGTTTGAGCAAATCAAACTCTATAAACCTTCGGCGAATTACATCTTTTTTAAACACTCAGATAGTCAGTCGACGCTGCAAGCACAGCTAATGAAACACAGCATTTTGATTCGTAGCTGCGCTAACTACATTGGTTTAGATAAGAGCTTTTACCGTGTGGCAATTAAATCAAGAGCAGACAATGAACGATTAGTGTCAGCCCTTAAGAAGGTGTTTAATTATGGCTGAAGCGAGCTGCCCAGCTTCGTGCGGAGAGCTAATTCAAGGATGGATTTCCGGCGGTGAAAAGCTTGTGTCTTGCCCTATTGATTGGTTCAGTACCGTCGAAGTCAGCTCAGGTTTGGCTTCGCTAAGTAATCAAAGATCGATGATGCGCAAAGCGCTGGAGTTAACCCTAAAGCAACTCAATATACCAAGCGCAGAATCTCAGCAATTAAAGATCGACTTTCACTCTACGATTCCCGTAGCAAAAGGTATGGCAAGCAGCACCGCCGATATCGCTGCCACAGTTGCTGCAACCTATCGCTACTTTCAGTGTGACTACACAGCAGAACACCTTGCTTCCCTTTGCGCTCAACTCGAACCCACCGATAGTACCATGTTCAAGGCCCTAACCTTATTTGATCACAACCAAGGGATTGTGGCTGCTCAATACGGTTCGATGACAAATCTTGATGTGTTGGTCTTGGAAAGCCCTATACAGCTAGATACAGAGGCATACCACAAGGTGGTTCACCGCCATTCATTGATGAGTTCTTCATTGAGATTAGATACGGCGAACACTGATCTGGCATATGCCATTAAATTGCGCAACCCGAGTCAACTTGGCAGAGCAGCAACCGCAAGCGCCATTGAAAGTCAGATCATTTTGCCTAAACCTCGCTTTGAACAACTACTCGACATTGTAGAAAAACACGACCTGTACGGGTTAAATGTTGCACACAGTGGCAGTGTGGTTGGACTACTTTTTGACGGGAAAATGCACGATATTGAACACGCTATTTTCGATATGGAAAATCTGGGAATACGACATTCTTATCCCCATTTTCATCACTGCAAGATGGTTGACGGCGGTGTTCGCTAAACGAGCTTTATCTAACCCGCATCTGACCTTGTAATACCGTCACCGCCTTTCCTGAAAGCTTTACTGTTTTGGCGTCGATCTGTTCTACGTCAACAAAACCACCTCTGCGTGATGCTTGGTAAGCTTTCAGCTTTGTTTTATTGAGAACTTTTGACCAATAGACACTCAATGCACAGTGTGCCGAACCAGTGACGGGATCTTCGTTAACACCGACCCAAGGTGCAAAATATCGGGACACAAAATCCAAATCATCTTTAGATCTAGCGGTAACTACAATACCTCGGCCTTTGAGTTTAACCAAACCACTAAAATCGGGATTAAGTTGATGTAAGATTGCTTCGTCATTAACAACGATCAACTGTTTAGAATCGAAGCTACCGTAATCAACAATCTGCGACGTTGATATACCTAAACGTTCAATGAGTTGCTGGTCAATTTCCACGTCCATCTCTAATTCAGGGGCAGGAAAAGAGAGATGAATATATTCAGTTCCCAACTCAGCAGTTAACACACCAGATAGAGTGTTAAACTCAATACAATCGCCAACTTGATACAGCCCCTGCTCTTGCAAAACATGGGCAACCGCTAGGGTGCCGTGACCACATAGCTTTACTTCAACCTCAGGAGTAAACCAGCGCAACTGCATTGTGTCTGTCGCCAAAAATGCGGTCTCTGAGACCGCCATTTCAGCCGCAATAGCGAACATTGTCGATTCTTCTAGCGAAGTATCGGTAATACACACACCAGCAGGATTTCCTTTGAAAACTTCAGAAGTTAATGAGTCAACCTGATATACGTATAGCTCCACGGATATTTCCTTATTTTCCAATGGTTGATCGTTGATCTAATCTTGAGGATTTTGCTTTGCGTTGATATCCGCATAAGTGTGTAACAGCTCTGTAAGCGCATTGACCCAACCAAATGCATCGACGGGCGCTTTAGCGAGTAGCTGTTCAACCAGTTCACAATGTGTTTCAAGCGTTATCGCTTGCTCCAGATTGAACGATATCGCGTAGAAGTGCCAAAGAACTAAGCGAGTCATTCTTTCACTGTTCTGTTTAGCATTTTCTGAATCATCAAAAGCTTGCTGAATTTCACTTAGCGCAATGGCTGTCATACGCAGCATTGCATCTAAACGCGCAGACATCATGCGTTCTTCACTATCAACTTCTTCTTGTTCAAACGTAAAGATTTCATTCATTGCGTCTTCAGGAACCATTTTGCTGATCATTCTCACGCTGAATTCTTCCAATTCATGGCGAGGCATAGTTACAAGGCAGTCAAAGGTGTAGTCACGAATCATAGTGGTCTTCTGGCGGATAGTTATTCTGAGCGCGTATTCTAATCGTTAGCGTTAGGTTTACCACCCTTTTTACAGCTGTAGTCCGTTTAATAACACATCAAATCTTGCTCTGAAGAGAGTGGATCATTCACAGCTTAAAGTCATTTACCGCTTACACATTAAAACTCATGGTGAATTCTTGATGCCCAGTATGAGGATCGGTTTGTTCGCTCACCACTTTGAAACCTTGCGATCGATAAAAGTCATAGCTCGCTTGGTTTTCTTTGTACGCATTGAGGTCTATTGTTTGACGTAAAGTTTTAGCGTGATTGATGAGTTGCTTACCAATACCTTTACCTTGCAGTTCAGGTTTGACAAAGATTGCAGCTAGGTTGTTCTCATACAATGCATAAAAACCCACAACTTCAGAGTCAAGTTCATAAACGTAAGTTTCCGAAGCTGGAATGTAGATGTCACGCATATTGCCTATTTGCGAGCGCCAAAAATCTTCCGGTACAAAGCTATGAGCTTTAATCGAAGCAGAGAGCCAAATTTCAATGACGGAATTTAGGTCGTTACCACTGCATTTTCTAATCATTTTTAAACTCTATTTCATCGACATATTGAGAACGCTCTTGGCAGGGCTTTTCAGTCAAACAGGCTTTATTCCTGCTCAACAAAAATTAGCTTATCTGTATCAAAACCACGCTCTTTTGCCATTTGGACAAATTGAGTTATCACTTCAGGTTCTACAGTTGGCGTTCTCGCCAATAGCCAAAGGTAGTCAGTATTAGGACCTGAAATAAATGCATAGTTATAGTTGTCACGCTCCAAAGCAAAGACTACATAAGAGCCGTAAAAAGGGCCGAAGAAAGAAACTTTGAGGTAGCCTTCTGATTCGCTATTTACAAAGTAAGCTTTCCCTTCTGCTTCTTTCCATTCATCATCGCTTGCCGAATAGCCTCTGTTTAGCACAGACACTCCGCCATCATCACGAAGAGAATACTCAGCAGTTACTTGACTTAATCCTTCTTCGAACGAGTGATCTAAACGTGCTATTTCATACCATTTGCCAAGGTAGTTTTGAAGTTCAAAGTCAGTAACAGGCTTTACTGTTTGCGGCATTCCCAAACAGCCACCTAAAATTAACGAGCTAATGATGAGCAAAATTTTTTTCATTGGAGTCTCCAAAATCTAGGTATCAACTACAAACACCAATTCAGCACGGGGGTTAAGGTTACTTACAATCAATTGATAGTAAGCCACTAACTACTTAATTAAGCTAAGGATATCTCTAAACTCTGGTGCGCGGCAATCTTCAACTAACTCGTAAAGACACATTTCTAACCCAGTAATATCGACACCTGAACCAGCTAATTTTTGTATAGCAAGATCTTTATTCGATTGGTCACGAGAAGAAACACAATCAGAGACTAGATGAACGTCAAACCCCATATTTTTGAGATGGATAGCCGTTTGATAGACACATATGTGCGCCTCAATCCCACAAATCAACCACGAGGTTTTACCGGATGTTTTAATAGCTTCTACAAAATTGGGCTCTCGACAGGCATCAAAAGTAAATTTAGTTATGGGGTTGCGATCATTCAGTAGAGTTTGCAACTCTTCAACTGTCTGACCCAGCTTGTCTGGGTTTTGTTCTAACCAAAAGATCGGCAAACGAAGAGCTTGAGATCCTTTAATTAATTTTGCGCAGTTTGATATCACCACGTCACTGTTGGACACTAATCTGGCCAGTTTACCCTGAACATCTACGATAATAAGACCCGTATTTTCCTTGTTAAGCATGCACACTCCTTAGCCAAACCAATTATTGTTAGTGCCATACTGATAATCAAACACACACAACTCAAGAACAATGTAAAATTTCTGCATAATGGTGATTATTCACAAACACCATGGTATTAGCCAAAATCTAAATTAGGAACCCTCGTTTTACAGAAACGTTTATTGTCGCTATTTCATTCACTTTATGGCTGGCTAAACATTCCCGATTAAAAGGAAACTAAGCTAGTACATCATTCAACTTATATTGCGCGCTAACTTGGCAACTTTATTCAACCAATCTTTCCTATGATCGCTCTTAGAATGGATAACGGGTCCAAAGTAAGTTGCAGATATATTTTTAATACCAGAGAAGTCCAAAATAGAGTGTTTTAGCTGTTTATATATTGCATTCCCTTTTACGTACCTGTACCAAAGAGGTGGACTATCGAGTGTAATAATGAGTTCTGAAGTACGTCCTTTCAGCAACTTTTCCGGATATGATTTCCCTTCTACATATTTGAATGAGAAACCCGGTAAAAAGGTTCTATCAATTACACCTTTAAATTTTGCAGGGATCGTTCCCCACCATACGGGGCTGATGATAACAACATGTTCTGACCACTGGATCTTCTGCTGAAATTTCAATAGATCGGGTTCCAAGGCAGTAACTCTGTCATATCCCTCGTCTAAACTTATTTCAAAATTCAAATCACCGATATTAATTTGTTCAACGGTGTGGTGCTCTTTCGCAACAGAGATATATCGTTCTGCCAACGATTTGCATAAGCTAGTAGACTTGGGGTTGGCATTAATAACCAATACTTTTTTCATAAACTTGCACATTCGATATAGATAGAAAAATGCAGTTTAAACTCTTACCTATAGGTCAGAGTCAAGCTCTTGAACACACTTATCAATCGAAATTCGATAACTTTTAATACGTTGAATTTGAAGCTCTAACTCTTTTACATTCTGTTCTACCACTTGTTGTTTTTGAATCAGAAAATCACTCACCGATTTCCAGTCAAAATCATCTTGCTTGCCTTTCAATTTAGCCAATTCGGCAAGTGATATACCAAGACTTTGAGCCTCTTTAATTATCTTTATGAGATTGATATTTTCTTGAGTATAAACCCGATACTTTCCTGATCTTGAAACCCTCAACAGCCCGAGAGACTCATATAATCTTATTGCTCTTTGAGTCGCTCCCGTCTGTTTAGATGCCTCATTGATAAACACATGAAATTCCTTATTTTTAGTCAAGTTCAGGCATGACGCTGCTTATGCAAAATGTATTTAATTCAACGCTAAACACCAAGCGTTGAATCCTTGTATAGCGCAAAGTTTTTGAACTAAAGAGCCTAGAATTCTGGATGCTCACAGAACTGTTTCGCATCATCGCCAATTTTTAACCATTTGGGCTTTTCAGACGTAAATTCATGAAACTGATTTTCGATATCCAGTTCACCATCGAAACAATTTGCTGAAACTGGAAATGACTTACCGTCAGATAACACCTCACCAAGTGACGTCCCACAAACAGAACAAAAACATCTATTGTATTTATATGGTTCAACAGCCTTGTAGGTCGCGATTTTATCCCTACCATTAGTGATTTTGAAAGAATTAGAATTTACAAAAACTAATGTACTGGCTCCAACTTTACGACAGCGGGAACAATGGCAAGTGCCCATCATGCTTGGTTTTTCACTCAGCTCAAACTGAACGGTTCCACAGCAGCAGCTTCCTTTAATCATTATCATTTTCTCCTCTTTTAAGACGCAGTTTAAAGACTTAACGCTACAAACAGTAGATTATGAAACTGTATAAATCAACAGTACTTAAATGTGTAAGTACAACAGAAGTAACGAAGGTGCCCAGCCAAGAAAAAACCTAAAAATAACAAAACGGAAATTAACCACCATAAGCTAATAGCAAACGTTGTTATGCCATTAAATCTGTACACCTAATGACCTTAAAGCTTGATCACACTGGGAAACATTTTCAAACTGGATAGCAGCCATCCCAATTGATTCTGCTCCTTTCACGTTATATGGCATATCATCTATGAACACTGTTTGCGACGCTTTTAGTTCATATTGAGAAAGCAGAGTCTGGTAGATTTCTGGCTGAGGCTTCAATAATCCCACATCTGCAGAAACTATTGCACCATCGAACAAATCCCAGAATGTGTAGGTGTTTTTTAAGTGGGAGACAATTTCGTGAACATTATCGGTTAACGCTAGAACATTTAAGCCCGCAGACTTACAGCGTTTAATTAGGTCAACAGAGCCATGGATGAGTATTTGAGTTTGTTTCACGTAATAAAACAGGCGCTCACACTCTAACTCAGTTAGCCCTAGAGCTTCCTTATATTGAGCTTTCGCATCATTTTCTGTTATTTGACCTTTATTCAAACGAAACCAAGTTTCAGACTGAAATATTGATTTCGCTTTCTCTTCAACAGCGTTGTTGTCTCCAAACGTGAGCCTGATAATCTCCAAAGGGGCCCAACGAACAACAACATTACCGATGTCGAAAACGACGTTTTTAATCTCAACAGAACTCATTTAATACTCCTTTTAAA
The DNA here is from genome assembly GCF_054051265.1 of Vibrio sp. C8. Lineage (NCBI taxonomy): Bacteria > Pseudomonadati > Pseudomonadota > Gammaproteobacteria > Vibrionales > Vibrionaceae > Vibrio > Vibrio sp. C8. The sequence goes on along the minus strand of NZ_JBPAOE010000010.1, from coordinate 4,483 downwards.
AAACACACTAAAGGGTAAAAACTTACTCAGTTTGTCGAACCAAAACTGCGGAAAAATGATAAGCAAACTGATTCAAAAGATGTAGCAGTTACAACGTATCGATGTTCTTTGCCATATTAAAGCCAGTAATAACAAAGCCGATTTCTTTATACAGTTGGAGGGCTCGATCATTTTGATAGGCCACTCTTAGCTTTATTTGATTAACTCCGACTTCTTGTAACTGTTTTTCCAAAACTGACATAGCTTCAGTTCCATATCCCAAGCCACGGTATTCAGAGGAAACAAAAAAGTCATATATAAAGGTAGACTGTTCTGTAGCATTAATTGAATGCCACAAATAACCTACAAGATTCAACTGTCCATCAACCTCAGCATCAATGCATAACAATGAATGTTCACTACCTTTGAGACCATCAGGAAAGCAACGATGCAGTTCCTTTTGAGCCAGCTCTTTTGCTAGAACTATAGAATGGCCATAATTCGCTGCTATTTCCTGACTATAATCATCGATAAAATACTGACAATAAGCCGGAAACTCTTCTTGCTGCATTTGTCTAAGCACAACCATATTTGTTCCTTTTATGCGATAGTTCAGCGCGCATTTGACGCGAGCCATAACAGCAGTGCGTTAAGGCACCGAGCTAACTATCTAGTTACTCTATAGGAAGACTATTTCACTAATTTCGATATGTAAGGAATATTCCTTAATTCGTCTTACCGAGGTAAACCATACCCAACAAGTAAATCGTCATTTGTCATTTCATAGGCGTAGTATTGTGTCACTGGTATATCGACACGACTTGGCTTAACAAACAACGTAGCAACTTAAAGTGTTTTGATTTTTAGAGTATCGGACTACGTAGCCACATACCCTACCCACTTACGTCGTAAATACAACATTCAACCGTAATCTAAAAATTTTAAGTGTTGGGAGCAGTCTACTCCTTTCTTAAAATAGTTTGCACGGTTCATTCTCTTAAACCTCCTCAGTAACGAGGAAACAACCCAGCAACAAACTTGTTTAATTAAATTACTGTTTTATAGGAATTTAACCCGCTCATCCAAGCATTCGTTAGAGCCCATTTCGAATTCTCGACATATCCAAGGACGATTTTCATAAATTGAACACATTAAGGTATCTCTGTCCAAAGCAGAACACCAACCGTCTTCTAGTCGCATCATTGTCTCCCCCCCATACTGGTCACGTTGGATAAATTCTTCTGGCACGCCAGTATCTGAAATAATCATAACTTCGAGACGACAGCAACATGCTTTGCAATTTGAGCAAGATACATCTGAAGAAGAAGGATTTTTTGTTGGTATAATCATGAATCACTACAATTTGGGCAATTGCGCATGATAGCGTAATCCAATACATATGGTAGGAACTTCTTTATCAAATTTAATAGTTCCGTATAATCCCGACCCAATTAAGCCACACCAACCTATCAGTGAGTTGCAAATGTCCAAACTATTTTTCAAAGGTCGAATCGATGCTAGACAAAACCACGTTATTTCAGGCTACAACGTAAAGCGTGATGTAAAAGCAGGTACTGAGGAGTCTCCAATCAATGTAGTCGTCCCAACACTAGCTCGTAAAGCAGAGATCGAAACATTGCTGTCTGAGCACTCTATTGTGGCTCATATTGTCGTGGACTCGGAGCAACCGGAGAACACGGTTGAATTAGATACGCTATTGAATAAACCTAAAACGGTTACCTTTGACAAAACACCAAACCGCAATGAACCATGTATTTGCGGAAGCGGCAAAAAGTACAAAAAGTGCTGTGCTTAAGCTCTTTATAATTCCGTTTAAAACGTAGCGAATACGTCTTAAAGCGTTTGTTATATATTTACTTGGGTAAACCGCTTAGAAAGCTCCTCTGACTTGCAATATCCAAGTGCTAAAGGATAAGCCTGGTTACTTTCAGAAACATAGAAAAGAGATGGGAACCCACTTACTTGCAAACGACCTGCTATATGTAAATGCTCCTGAAACTGTTGTTCTATTTCTTTCGATTTCAATTTGAGTGCGAACTGGCTTTCACTCAAATTGAGCGACTTAGCGCAGTCAATCAATGTTTGATTCAACGACGGGTTTTTAGCTTCAAAGTAATAAGCTGATTGGATAGCTTTTACCATTTTCTCAGAGCTACTTTCTACCATGTTCTCAGCGGATATTACTGCCCTACAAGCTTGATATGTAGAACGATAAGGTATATTCAGCTCCCAGTAACTATGATTAAAAGTTACGTAAGATACCTTCTCGATTTGATACCAATAAGAAGAAATTGTTTGCTTCAGATTACCATCCATAGGCTCATCATTATCAGGAGCTAGGCCACCCATTATCCAGTCAACCTCTGCCGTAGGATGCTGTTCCAAGAACTGTTCCAACTCAGGTTGAAAAGCAAAACACCAAGCACACATAGGATCCATAACATATATAAATCGCATGGCATTACACTCCATTTTAGTGGGAACATCTCTTACACATAACGTTAAGCTAAGGGACTTGTTATATTACGACTTAATCGCTGCCCCATTAAACACCTCAAACGGTATTGATGAAGCATCAACACCATCAATGCAACCGATATTTATACGGTAGTAACCTGGTTGGCGAAGTGTTTGATGAAACGTATAGATGCCACATTTGTTGCAAAAGTGATGTTTAGCTACTCCGCTACCAAATGTATATGTTGATAATGCTCCATCTTTTGCCTTAATACGTATTTGTTCTGAAGAGATCGCAAAACCTGTCATAGTTGCTCCTTTTCGAATGCAAATAGAGCAATTACAACGTAACCCTTTAGTTATTGCTGGAGCATCAAATTCAAACGATACTGCTCCACAATGACAACTTCCTGTATGTAACATAGTACAATCCTTCTTCAAGTAACATAAAACCTTGTTAAGGTGTTATGCACTCAATAAGTAAGCATATGCATACAACCTTAACCACTAAAACCAACGCATAGTAATAATACCACGCGTTGGGAATCCCTCTTGAGCCGTTTGTTATGTTGAGATCACATTACTATCTAATTCGCCACACGTACTGCACACGACTTTACCCTTGCTAATATTCCCTGAGCAATTAGGGCACGATCGTTCGGGCAAACTAGGATCATAGTAAGTATCAAGCCTCTTGCACTCACTACCATCTTGCTGAGCACAACTTGCAGACTTATCTTTTGACATAGAGAACACAGCTAGCAATAAGAAACCTATACCACCCAAAATAATTATTAGGAATATAGCTAGTGGTAAAATGCCTGACATCGCAAGAAACTCTATAATCCCCTGATTTTTACTCATATGACCTCGTAGTAGCTTGAGACAAATAGCGACATAACGCCCAGTTAAGGGGTGAAGCACGCTATAACTAAGCGTCTGCATTGCACTTCAACACCGAAGTCAACGCATAGTAAAAATGCCATGCGTGCTGAATCCCTCTTGAACTGTTTGTTAAATTTCTTTTATTGCCAATCGACCATCCCCAATTAGGAATACTTGTTTTAGTTTAATATGTTTGTGATCGTCCCTTAACCAACCGCAAACGGTATCAATGTCGTCGGCAGACATACGGGCGCCAAAAATTATGCTTTTAAGAGCCTTAACAGGGAAATTTGATACTTTATGACTACTTTGAGCTGGTAAACCTACAACCTCTCCTTTTGCATTGGACAATAGCCTATATTCACTTTCGTAGCTCCAATCGTCAGTTTTAGTAAGAAGTGCATTAAAAGCTGAGGACTCATCAATACCATCTAAAATATCTAAATACTTGATTTGTGATACATAATCCACTTCCCATGCCCTTCCAAAATAGTCATTATTTGTAGAAAACTCTAAACAGAAACCTCGATGGTTATTAGCGTAATGAGCCCACATCAACACACTCAGAGGTTTACTGGATAAACTGTAAATTCCCCATTTTGAATCGATAATTTTATAAGTCTCATCTCTAATAGCTTTCGTACGAGCTAAATGTCCATCAAGTGATATTGTATTGTAGTATTTAAAATATTCTTCCGCCGTAACCTTAGGGCTTAGATTCTTTTGAACTTCGTATGCCCAGTGTCGATGACGAGCTTTATACTCTAAATCGTTCAAGTCCCCAACGGAAAGTTGGAATTGACACTCGAAAGGATCATTTAACTCACTGGGAAAAGGAAAGTAAATTTCGCTATTTTTGAAAATTGGTTCTATGTATTTAGTATTGTCAGGGTCGAATGCCCTGTACTTGTAAAGAGATTGTACCCCTAAAGACCTAGCAGATTGCTTTTTATTATCCATTATCAACCTCATTCGTTTAAAACAAAATGATCATACTAAACCAAATGACTATAAGTAAAACAGCTGTTTTGAATTACTGGATACTCGGAAGTATCTTTGAAATTTAACGCTAAGCTAAGTGGCTGCAAACACCACCAAACCCAAATTAACCACCCTAATCACACTAGCCAATTGAACCAAA